>CANJEF010000011.1 GCA_947472965.1 Sphingobacteriales bacterium | reverse complement strand
GTCAATTTATTATGCGGAGAACCTTGACACAATTGGAGAAAATTTAAAGGAAGTAAAGCCTACTGTTTTTTCAACGGTGCCTCGCCTACTTGAAAAAGTGTATGAAAAAATTATTGCCAAGGGACGAGAGCAAAAAGGAATTAAAAAAGCATTGTTCTTTTGGGCTGTGGCACTAGGAAGCAAATATGAAGTTGACAAAAATTTGGGGCTGTGGTATAATTTGCAATTGTCCATCGCCAATAAGCTCATCTTCAGCAAATGGCGTGAAGCATTGGGTGGAAATATTAAAGCCATTGTTACTGGCGCTGCGGCTTGTCAAGTAAGACTACTGCGGGTATTTACTGCAGCAAAGATCGTTATCATGGAAGGTTACGGATTGACTGAAACATCACCAGTGATTAGTGTAAATAGGTTCGAATCAAAAAACAGGCGATTTGGAACTGTTGGAACCGTAATAAAAAATGTCGAAGTAAAAATTGCAGAAGATGGTGAGATTTGTTGCAGGGGAAGCAACGTAATGATGGGGTATTATAAAAGACTTGACCTCACAGCAGAATGCATCGATAATGAAAAATGGTTTCACACTGGGGATATCGGGGTATGGACTGAAGATAAGTTTTTGAAAATCACAGACAGAAAAAAAGAAATTTTCAAAACCAGTGGTGGAAAATACGTTGCTCCGCAACCGATTGAAAATAAAATGAAGGAATCTCCCTACATTGAACAAATGATGGTGGTTGGTGCAGAAAGGAAATTCACAGGAGCACTCATTGTTCCTGCCTTTGCAAATTTGAAGTCTTGGTGTCAAAAAAACAATGTACCAACTGATAACACGAGAGAAATGCTGGAGGACCCCAAGGTGATTGAATTATACAATTCCATTGTAGAAAAATACAACGATTTATTCAACCCGGTTGAAAAGGTGAAGAAATTCGAATTGATTGAAACCGAATGGACCATCAATGGTGGTGAGTTAACACCAACGTTAAAATTAAAGCGCAAAGTGATAATGGAAAAATACAACGATGCTGTTGAACACATCTATGCCCAAGAAGATTAAAAATAGTGCTGCCCCATCTTGGGATGAAAAAGGTTATTTCGTTGAAATTTAAGAAATTCATCATATGCTTGTTGATGCTGACGAACCCATGTTTGATGTGCTTCAATATCAACAGCCATGCCAAATAACCATCGGTTATAGGCTTCAAACATTCCATTGTCTACCATGTATTTGAATCGATCGAACATGGAAAAGGGAAACGATTCTTGATTGGATTTGAACCACTCATTTATAAAGCCCAACCTCATTTCATATAAGCTTTCAACTCCAATTCCCTTTGCTGCCAAATAACTATATCTTGAAATTGTTTGTAAAAAGCGCACCTCGAAATCGGTGGTCTTTTTGATGTAATAAACCTTTGAGTCATTGAGATTAAAAATGCGTTTATACGATTCAATTAAGAGGTATTTCATTTCATCCGTTCGCGCTGAAAAGCTTTCGAGGTTCACAAATGTTTCACCATAAACAATGCATCTTGCCTTGTCGGCGGCAGCGAAATAAAATTTAGCAGCATGATAATAATTTCCCGAATGTGAGGGGTCTTCGGTGATGCCATGTTCCCATTCGGTGATTGCTTCACTTGTTTTCTTGAGGCTCCAAAGCAGCTGCCCATATTCGCTGTAGAGTTGTCCGCTTTGGGGAAACTTCTTCAACCCCTTTCGGTATATTTTTTCGCTTTGTTTCCAATCTTCCAATCCATTAAAAATATTACCGGCAATTTGAAAAGTTTGGATATCTGCATCATCGCGTTGAACGAGTGGAAGCATAACCACAGCAGCCTGCTCGAATGCACCTGCTAAATAATATGTAAATGCCAATTCTTTTAGCAGGATCAAGCTATTGGGAGTTTTTGTTAACCCACTGCTGAGAACCATGAGGGCATTAGAAAAATCATTTTTCCGAGCATATTCAATAGCGGGCTGCCTAATTTGCAAGTCAGTTTCCTGCGCATTTGAAACACACACAACAATAAGCAAAAAGGAAAGCAATGCAATTCGGATTTTTTTCATGGCTTGTTAGCAAACTCAAATCAAGTGAGTAAGAAGTCCATCTCGAAGTTTTGGTTCGAACCAGGTACTCTTTGGGGGCATGACTTTTCCACTATCGGCAATATCGAATAATTGTTTGATGCTGACGGGATAGAAACTAAAGGCAACTTTCATTTCACCACTGTCTACCCGTTTTTCCAATTCGGCCAAACCCCTTATACCGCCCACAAAATCAATTCGTTTATCAGTTCGTTGGTCTTCAATATCCAAAAGTTTTTCAAGGATGTTATTTGAGAATATGGTTATATCGAGTACACCAATGGGATCTTCGGTATGAGTTCCTTCCAAAGCAGTAAGATGATACCACTGATCATCAATGTACATACCAAATTCATGCAATACCTCAGGCTGTACAGGCCTATCAGAAGTGGAGACCATAAAATCGTCTTGCAACGCGCTAAGAAAATCTTCTAGGTCCAATCCATTCAAATCTTTTATCACCCGGTTATAAGGCATGATGCTTAATTGATCTGAAGGAAATAAAGTTGTGAGAAAAAAGTTGGCTTCATCTGAAGCTGATTGACCAGCTGCATGTCTCACTTTTGCGGCACTGGCAGCCCTGTGGTGTCCATCAGCAATATAGGTGCAAGGGACATCTATTTTAAATATTTTAGTAATTGTGTCAATTGTTTCATCATGATCGATGACCCAAATTTTATGTTCAACCAAATCATCTGCTGTAAAATCATATACCGGCACATTGTTCTTTTTCCAATTGGTAATGATCTCATCAACCTTTGTAACATTTCTATACGCAAGAAAAACATTGCCTGTTTGCGCACCGCTTATACGAATGTGATTGATCCTGTCCTGCTCTTTTTCAGGTCGGGTGAATTCATGTTTTTTTATAACATCATTCTCATAATCATCCACTGAAGAGCTGCATACAAGGCCAGTCTGGCTTCTTCCATTCATCACCAATTCGTAAATATAATAACATGGTTTATCCTCTATGAAGAGAACACCTTTATCTACGAACATCTTCAGATTCTCCTTTGCCTTTTCATATACGCTTTGATCATAGATGCTTAGGTCTGCAGGAAGATCTATTTCAGATTTCGTTACGTGCAAAAAAGAATTGGGATGATTGGCAGCAACCAACCTTGCTTCCTCACTCGACAAAACATCGTATGGTGGAGATGCAACTTGGCTTGCAAATTCAATGGTTGGACGCAATGCTTTAAAAGGGGAAATGATAGCCATGTGTTTATAATTAGGATCCGTATTTTTTTGCAAAATCATTCATCAGTGCCGTAATTGCTTCTACACTGCTAAGGGGCAAGGCGTTGTACAAAGAAACCCTGAACCCTCCAACATTTCTATGACCCTTAACACCCATCATCCCTTCCTCTTCGCATATTTTCAAAAACAAGGCTTCAAGGGTAGGGTCTGCAATGGTAAAGACAACATTCATAAGACTTCTATCCGGCTTTGCAACAGGTACACTAAAGATGGAATTATTATCCAGGGTATTGTAGAGTAATGTTGCTTTTTGGTTGTTGATGTTTTCAATGGCGTTGATACCCCCATTTTTTTTCAACCACCTCAGCGTGAGCATACAAACATATATAGCAAATACAGGGGGGGTATTTAGCATGGATCCATTTTCTACGTGTACACGATAATCCATCATGGAAGGCAATCCGGAATTACCTTGTTTTAAAAAATCACGATCAACAACAACAATATTTACCCCTGCAGCACCAATATTTTTTTGTGCACCTGCATAAATGAATGCGTGCCTATTGAAATCCATTTCCCTGCTGAGGATATCACTGCTCATGTCAGCCACCATTGGAACTGATGTATGGGGAATACCATGCATCTGTGTTCCCTCAATCGTATTGTTGGTGGTATAATGAAAGTAGGAAGCATCCGAAGGGATATCATATCCTGTTGGGATATAGGTATAGTTTTTATCCTTTGAGCTGGCTACAACAACCACATCTCCAAATATTTTTGCTTCTTTGATGGCCTTGGTACCCCATACGCCACAATCCAGATAGGCTGCCTTCTTGTCGTTAGCAAGAAAATTCATGGGTACCTGAAAAAACTGGGTTGATGCGCCTCCATGAAGAAACAACACTTCCTTATTTGCATCCAACTTCATCAATTCCTTCATTAGGGAAACAGCCTCATCCAACACATCTTCAAACAATGGTGTCCTATGACCAATTTCGAGAATAGATAATCCGGTATTGTTAAAATCGATAATGGCACGACTGGCCTCTTCAAAAACTTCCTTTGGAAGAATACTAGGCCCTGCATTGAAATTATGCTTCATGTTATTTTATGCTTAAAACTTGAATTGGCAGGCAGAAAGCAAAGATACTTAATTTGTACAAGAGCGACCAACGATCCGATTGTTGATCCATGCAGCCTGAAGTGAATCCATTTCTTTGACAGAGTTTGAATCGGGCATTATTTTTCCCAACCTAACCAGACTGGGCTGACCAGCCTCAAGCCAGGCGGTATACCAAAAACTCGCAACTGTATAGATTGAACTTGTCATTCGTCGTTCGACCATCCCACTCAAATTTTCATGATATCGCTTGGAATAGGCAGATGCAAATTGCCTTAACAGAATCCCATTTCGTTCTTCGTATCCAATGCGCTTGTGGGGGGGTACTCGCAACGAAAGTCTTTTCTCAATATTTAAAACCGAATCGGATGCCTTTGCACTCTCATATACCCTTTCCCAAATGAAATCAAGTTGGTTTTCTATATAACCAGCCTTCCCAATAACCAGGTCGTATTCCTCTTCAGCAAACAATTCAGGCAACCTGCTTTCCCAAAACCCATGAATACCTACCTGATCTGTTTTTTGTCCGTTGTGGTTGCTGCTTGCATGCAAGGGAACATGGATATCAGCAATATAATGTCCTATTTCAGCTGACAGTTTTAAAATAGCGTCCCCATTTTTTTCTTCAAAAGCTTTTTTCAATCGATTCTGCATAACCATAATCCACCAAGGTGCAATGCCGTGGGCTTGCAAACTATCCTGCGAAAATTTTTCAACTGCATGATTCCATTTTTTAGGCAGATTTATGAATGGAAAGGATCCATAGTGATCCATATCGATGTAATGCCTGGGACCTTCCTCCAGAATTGCATAACGACGTTTATCGGGATCAACCGAATGATCTCTCAGGTATTCTATGTTCGTTTTATAAAAAGAGACCATCTCGGGGGGGAGCAAAAAAACGGCGTGGTAATTAATATACCGATGTCCAAAAAAGCCCCATGAATAAGAAAGTGTGGGAAATAAAAGCAAACCCAGCAAATACAAAAGAGAAAATGGAAATACGCCTTTACGCATCTACAGGGCGTTTGCCATGATCCTTGTGATCTCCTCCTACATCGGTTACACCGCCTGAAACAATGAATTTCATGGCATCAGCAGAACTTATATTATCTACTTTTTTTAGTCGGTCCCTTTGCACAAAATACAATACCCCTGCAAATGCATAAGAATGAGGAAGGTATACAGTTACATAATCTTCCAGGCCAAATTTTGACGCATCATGCTGGGTAATAAATCCCATTCTGTAAACATTCGGATCCTCGATGGCCACCAATACGGGTTTGTTGAATTTCCGCTTATTTCCTGCAAAAGCCTCTAGGAGTTCCTTCACCGTTGAATAAATGATCTTTACACCCGGTGTTTTTTCAAGCAATAAATTGAACCACTCAAGCAGCTTGGAAACAAAAAACAAAGATGATATGTAGCCAACTAGAAAGACGAGTATGATCACAACAAGGAATCCCAAACCCGGTATTTTCTCTGGACTCCCCATGGCATTCAACTTCACAAAGTCTGGGAATAATACATGCAGGAGATTGGGAAGAATATCATCAATGAATTCGAACAACGATACGATCGACCAAATGGTTATTACTATTGGGGCCAATATAATAAGACCCTGTAGGAAGTAATTAATGATTTTTTTAGGTCGAAGAAATGCAGACATAGGTGTTATTTGAAATCAAATATACACCATGATGCTCCCGTTTAAAGGCTAAATCAACGGTTTTGGATCAGAAAAGAACGGTTTGACAGTGATTAAACACCAAAAATGACCATTCACACATAAAATAAAGTATTTATCCATGGAAACTTCTTTTCTGCTAAAAGTTTCCATAGTTTTGCGTCCCGAAATCAACCATGGACAACAAAACTAGAATCATAACAGAATCAAAGGCCCTTTTCCTAAAATTGGGCATACGCTCTGTTTCAATGGACGACATTGCCAACCAGCTGGGCATTTCCAAAAAAACCATCTATCAACTGTTTGCAGACAAGGATGAACTGGTTGACAATATAATCGATACAGACATTCAACAGATACAAGCCGATTGTACAAATTGCTGTGAAACTGCCAAGGATGCAATTGATGAAATCTTCAAAACAATGGAGATGATCGTGGACCAATTCAGAAATATGAATCCCATGGTGATTTTTGACCTACAAAAGTACCATCATAGGTCATTTGAAAAATTCATGCAACACCGAAATACATTTCTGCTGGAAATCATCACCAAAAATCTAGAAAAGGGATTGCAAGAAGGTTTATACAGGGAAAATATTAAAATTGATATTCTAGCCAGGTTCAGACTTGAATCGATGATGCTTGCTTTTAATATGGATTTATATCCCCCTTCAAAATTTAATGCACTTGAAGTAACGCTGGAAATTATTCAACACTTTTTATATGGACTGGCAACACAAAAAGGTTACCAATTGATTACTGAATACAAAACAAGAAAACAAAATAATGGACAATAAATTAAAGCATATGAATAGATGGGTAGTAATCCTTTGCCTAATTGCTTTTCTGCAACCTTGGCAAACCAGTGCACAGCAGGCGTTCAATTTGTCTGCACAACAAGCTGCAGTGCTCGCAGTTAAGAATGCGACAGAAATAAAAAATCTAACGCTCGACAGATCGATACAAATTGCAAAAAACCGTGAGTACATAGGTCAAACATTGCCGCAGGCAAATGGAAGTGTACAGATGCAAAAGTATTTCAATATTCCTGTAACACTTCTTCCGGATTTCATCTCACCTGCCGTTTACCAGGTATTAGAGGATAAAGGTGTAAAAGACGGAAGCGGTAATGTTATAACTAAACCAGCAGCAGAACCAAAATTCTTCCCTGCACAATTTGGTGTTCCGTGGCAGGCGTCTGCAGGATTTCAATTTCAGCAATTACTTTTTCAACCTGATCTTTTCATTGCCCTAAAGGCAAGGAAAAAAGCAGTAGACTTTACGGAAGCAAATATCAAAGTAATGGAGGACTCAGTAAAAAGCAATATTTACCGGTCTTACTACTCTGTTCTCATTGCAGAAAAAAGAAAATCCTATTTGGATGAAAGTATAAGGCGCTTTGAAAAATTAAAAAGTGACCAGGAAAAACTTTTTAAAAATGGTTTCATTGAAAGACTCGACCTCGACAAAACACAGGTTGGATTGAATAACTTGCAAACCAATGCTACACAAATTGGAAACCTGATCCAAATTGGATATGCTTCACTAAAATTTGCACTTGGCATTAACCAAGTAGATACACTTACACTGAGTGATACGCTCTCAGTTGACTTGGTGAAAAAAGATTTGATGTCACTGAGCAATTTTGCCTACGCAGATCGGAAAGAAATACAACTGCTGAATATCGCCAAAGAGCTACAAGTTCTTGATGTAAAAAGAAATAAGCTTGGATATCTTCCAACACTTTCTACCTATTTCAACTACAGCAGAAATGCATTGCGATCAGACTTTTCCTTTTTTGATTTCAGTCAAAAGTGGTTTAAGACGTCACTATGGGGTATTAACATGAGCATTCCAATCTTTGATGGTGGACAAAAACTCAACAAAATCAGGCAGGCCACGTTGAATCTGGAAAAAACCCAAAACACAATTCAAAACCTAGAGAGAGCGATTGACCTCCAATTAAATGCAGCAAACATCATTTTTGCAAATTCCCTTTCAACACTAGAAGTTCAGGAAAGAAATGTGTCCCTCGCTGATAGGGTATTCAGCGCAACCAAGAAAAAATACGAACAGGGAATTGGTTCAAGCTTTGAACTTTCCCAATCGGAACAAGATCTTGAAACAGCCCAATCCAATTACTTCCAATCCCTTTATGATGCAATAAATGCACGCATATCATACATGAAAGCGCTTGGTAAACTTCAATAAAAAAATAAACAAACGATATGAAACAAATATTAATCATTTGCGCAGTTATATTCCTTGCCGCTTGCTCCGCAAATAAGAGCGAAAAAGGAAGCCTTTCCGAAAAGAAATCAGCATTGGAATTGCTGATGAAAGACCGTGATGCACTTTCTACAAAAATCGCTACACTTGAAAATGAAATTCAGCAACTCGACAGTTCCTCAACAAATGAAAAAATGAAATTGGTTGAGGTGCTGACAATCGCAAACCAGGATTTTGCGCATTACGTAGAATTGCAAGGTAAAATCACCACTGAAAATATGTACTATGTTACCCCACGTGGAATGGGTGGACAAGTGAAATCCATTTTCGTGAAGCAAGGTGATAAAGTGAAAAAAGGACAACTGCTGATGAAACTGGAAGATGGTATTGTTCAACAAAATGTAAAGCAGGTTGAAAGTCAACTCGAATTTGCAAAAAATATTTTTTTAAGACAAGAAAATCTATGGAAAGATGGTATTGGTACAGAGGTTCAATACCTTTCTTCAAAGAACAATGTTGAAAGTCTTGAAAAACAACTTTCGCTAGTTAAAGAACAGCTAAGCACTACGAATGTGGTTGCTGAAGCATCCGGCGTTATTGACGTTATCAACATCCGTGTTGGGGAAACTTTCACGGGTTCTCCCTTGGCAGGAATGACTATTGTAAACCTATCTGCGCTCAAGGCAATTGTTGATGTACCTGAGAATTATATTACAAAATTCAGGAAGGGAATGAAAACAATTATTTCTATTCCAGATATAAATCAATCCATTAATTCTGAAATAAGTCTGATAAGCGAAACCATCAATGTATCGTCAAGAAGCTTTATTGCGGAATGCAAATTGGCTGGCATGAAAGATATCAAGCCAAACCAATTGGCAGTGATTAAAGTGCTGGACCATGAATCAAAAAATGCAATCGTGATACCTGTTGAAACAGTTCAAACAGACGAGAAAGGAAAATATGTATTTGTTTTCTCTATAGAAAACGGAAAAAATATTGCACGGAAAAAACAAATCGAAATTGGAGAATTCTACAACGAAGTAATAGAAGTAAAATCTGGTTTATCAACAGGTGAGAAAATAATAACAAAAGGATTTCAAGGATTGTATGAAGGCCAGAGCCTTGCCATTGCAACAGCAAAATAAAATCATTGAGCGAAAAAGAGGATAAAAATAGAATCATGGAAAATGCATCTAAAAATAACCCGATCCACAATTTGTTGAAAAAAACAAAAACATTTGGACCAACCGATTGGGCAATCAGAAATAAAACAGCAGTGTACCTCATTACACTAATCATATCAATTTGGGGTATATCACTATTTGTATCTTTCCCGAAAGAACAATTTCCGGATGTTGTACTTCCTACCATCTATGTGCAAACCGTATATGTAGGAAACTCACCGAAAGACATCGAAAACCTCGTTACAAGACCCATAGAAAAAGAACTTAAGGGCATTACAGGGGTAAAGGTGAATAAGATCACAAGCAATTCATTACAGGACTTCTCAGCCATCATTGTTGAGTTCAGCACCGATGTAAAAATTGATATCGCACTCCAAAAAATGCGTGATGCAGTTGATAAGGCTAGAAAAGATCTGCCAAACGACCTTACGCAAGAACCAGTAGTACAAGAAATAAGCCTTTCGGAATTGCCAATCATGGCAGTGAACGTAAGTGGCGACTATGATGCAGTAAACCTTGGATTATTTGCTGATCAACTAAAAGATAGGATTGAAGAATTGAAAGAGATCAGCAGGGTTGACCTTGTAGGAGCTCCTGAAAGAGAGATACAGGTGAATGTTGACAGGAACAAGATGGAAGTAGCCAAGGTTGGATTCAGCGATGTTGAGCAAGCCATCCAACGTGAAAACGCAGATATCTCAGGGGGTCTCCTTGAAGTTGGTGATCAGAAAAGAACACTGCGGGTAAACGGACAATTCAAGACAGCACTTGAATTGCAAAATGTAATCGTAAAAAATATTTATGGGTCACCTTTCTACTTGAAAGACCTTGCCTCTATAACAGATACCGTTAAGGAAAAAGAAAGTTATGCCCGACTTGACGGCAAAAATGTAGTTACACTAAGCATCATCAAAAGATCAGGCGAAAACCTGATTAATGCATCAGAAAAAATCAATGCTATTGTTAATGAAATGAAGAAAGAGGTTTTCCCAAAAAACCTGAACATCAAAATTACAGGTGATCAAAGCATCAAGGCTGGTGCCGCTTTCAACGAACTCGTTAATTCAATTATCATAGGCTTTATCCTGGTGATGATCATACTCATGTTTTTCATGGGGGTTACAAATTCATTCTTTGTTGCACTTTCGGTGCCTCTAAGCATGTTCCTTGCATTTATCTTGTTGCCGTCGGCAGACTTTATTGTAGGGTCGAATGTAACATTGAACTTCATCGTATTGTTTGCATTGCTATTCGGCTTAGGTATTGTAGTGGATGATGCCATTGTGGTTATTGAAAATACCCACCGGATTTTTTCACAAGGCAATGGGAAAATAAACGCAACCGATGCTGCAAGATTTGCAGCAGGCGAAGTGTTTGTTCCCGTATTGGCAGGCACACTAACAACCCTGGCTCCGTTTATTCCTTTGTTGTTTTGGCCAGGCATCATTGGAAAATTCATGATATACCTGCCAACGATGTTGATCTTCACGTTAACGGCATCGCTTGTTGTGGCCTATATTATGAATCCTGTTTTTGCGGCTGACTTCATGACGCATGAGCATGAGACAGAAAAGAAAAAATCAACTATTTTCAAAAGCCCGTTGCTTTGGGTTTTAATTGGAATTGGCGTAGTTGCAGATATCTTCGGCAATGTCAGCGACGTTCCGTCCTACCGGTTCACAGGCAACCTGCTTCTTTTCTTTGCAAGTCTCATGATTTTGAATAAGTATGTGTTGACTGACATCATCAATCTCTTTCAAGGAAAGCTTCT
>CANJEF010000010.1 GCA_947472965.1 Sphingobacteriales bacterium | reverse complement strand
TAACCGGTTCAAGTGTTAGTTGATTAACCCTTAAGAAGGTAGATGGTAATATTTGTCTACCATCATTAACGGTAAAATGCTGTAGAAAATCATTGTTATCTCCTTTTGGAGAAAGTCCAATCTCTTTGAATTTAGAAGCAATATAATTAGAAGCCAGTGTTTCCCCAGGGGTACCGGCTCTTCTACCTTCTAGTTCATCAGAGGCGAGAAAGGAAACGTGTGATTTTAGGTATGAAATTGTTTGTCGGTCAGATTTATTTAGTTTTTGTGCATATGCCACATTAAAACAAAAAATGACAAGAAATAAAAACCTAAGCATAGGCGTGTTTTTTACAAAATTACAACAGTTGCTTCATGAAGCAAGTAGGTGAAATATGGGGGGTGTTTTTACGTTATTCGTAAAGATATGTTTGTTAAATGGGGTTAATTTTGTGATATATTACAAAGTGAAGAAAATACCTCAAATAGCGCTGTTAGGCAACCCCAATAGTGGGAAAAGCTCCTTATTCAACCTATTGACAGGTTTAAATCAAAAGGTTGGTAATTTTCCCGGGGTAACTGTAGAGAAAAAACTTGGGAAAATTACATTAACCAGCAAGGAAACTGCAACTGTAATCGATTTTCCAGGAGCTTACAGCCTTTATCCAAGAAGAAGCGACGAATGGGTTTCTTATAAAGAGCTGATGTCGCCAAAAGAAGAAGAGGCGATAGACCTTGCAGTGGTGGTGGTTGATGCGAGTAATCTTAGAAGGAATCTCCTATATGTATCACAGGTCATTGATTTGAAAATACCGGTTGTTGTTGCGCTTACAATGACCGATATAGCGAAAAAAAGGGGGGTACGCATAGATGTTGATCGCTTGGCAAGAGAAATTCAGGTACCTGTAGTTGCGGTTAACGCTCGAACGGGGAAGGGTATAGAGCAAATTATTACAACTATTTCACAAGTTTATTTGACTGATTTTATTGGCCAGGATTTCTTTGATATTGGTTCATTGGGAGAGGAAGCGATAAAAGAGGTGCGAACAATTTTACCAACAATTAGCAATTATTCTGCGGTACACCACCTGATTAATCATGGTTATTTTAATTTGAGTCAGGAAGTGCAGAGTGAAATATCTGAAATAGAGCAACGGTATTCTTTCAAACACACCAGGGTACAAGCAGAGGATATTCAACAGCGTTATAAGAAAATAAGGACAATTATGCAACGTGCAGTAGAGGAGGATAGTCCTGAAAAGAAGAAATTATATTCAGAAAAAATTGATCATTTTCTATTGCATAGGAAATGGGGGTATCTGATTATGGGGGTTGTATTGTTTATTTTATTTCAAAGTATATTTTGGGCTGCTGAATATCCAATGAATGCAATAGAATCAGCAATGGGTTGGCTTGGAGAAGTTGTTTCTAAGAATTTACCCAAAAACTGGATAAGTGATTTACTTGTAAATGGGGTCTTGGCGGGTTTAGGTGGAATTCTTGTCTTTGTGCCACAAATAATGATACTTTTTGGCTTAATAACACTGCTGGAAGATACTGGTTATATGGCCCGTATAAGTTTTCTTTCAGACAGAATTATGCGAAGGGTTGGTTTAAATGGAAAAAGTGTAATGCCAATGATTGGTGGCTTTGCTTGTGCAGTTCCAGCAATTATGAGTGCAAGAAATATTGAAAATAAAAAAGAACGGTTATTAACAATATTGGTTACTCCGTTTATGAGTTGCAGTGCCAGGTTGCCGGTGTTTACAATACTAACATCACTTATAATACCCAATGAAAATATTTTAGGAATATTAAGTCTACAGGGATTGGTATTAATGGGTTTATACGTATTTGGAATTATAGTAGCCCTTACAGCATCTTATTTTCTTAATCTGATCATTAAGATAAAAGAGAAAAGCTTTTTTATTCTTGAATTACCAGTATATAGACAACCCCGTTGGAAAAATATATTAATAACCATGGTTGAAAAAGCCAAGGTTTTTGTGTTTGATGCTGGAAAAGTAATTATGGTTATTTCACTTTTATTATGGGGATTAAGCTCTTTTGGTCCTACAGAAAAACGAAGAGAAATTAAATTGGTTTATCAAGAGAAAATAAACACCGATCCATCTAATATAAAAATATATGAAGCAGATCAATCCTCAAAATTACTTGAAAATTCATATGCCGGTATTATTGGAAGAACAATAGAACCATTGATAAAACCACTTGGATATGATTGGAAAATTGGTATCGCGTTAGTTACATCATTTGCAGCAAGAGAAGTTTTTGTTGGCACAATGGCGACTTTATATAGTGTGGGTGAGGATACAAGCGGAGAAACACTAAGAGAGAAAATGAGTCAGGCTAAAAATAGCAATGGTGATTCTGTTTATACTGTAGCATCAGGATTTTCATTATTGGTATTTTATTTGTTGGCAATGCAGTGTATGAGTACCCTTGTTGTAGTGAAAAGAGAAACAGGAGGTTGGAAATGGCCAATAATACAATTGATTTTTATGACAGGTTTAGCTTATATACTTAGTTTTTTTGTTTTCCAGATTTTGAAATAACTAGAAAATATTTAATTTTTTTAATTCATCCATTAATGATTCTGGTGATGTAAAGTGTATAGATGTAATTCCCAATTCATCAGCAGCTTTAATATTTCTTAAATTATCATCAATAAAAACAGTTTCATTTGGAAGTAGATTATATCTGGTTAGTATGATATCATATATTTCTTTGTGGGGTTTTCTTGTGTTTTCTTCTCCGGAAACAACCCTACCATCAAACCAATGCAGGAAATTAAATAATTGAAGCGCACGTGGAAATGTTTCTGCACTCCAGTTAGTCAATGCATAAATTTTAAAAATATTTTTATCTTTTATTTGTTTAAATATTTCGACAGTTCCTTCTATAGGACCATTCAGCATTTCTTCCCATCTAGTATAATAGGCTTCTATATTATTTTTTTGATCGGGATATTTTGCTAATAATTCTTCGACAGCATCTTTTATTTTTCTTCCACCATCTTGTTGTTCATTCCAATCAAGAGTACAAATATTATCGATAAACCAATTACGTTGTATATCATCAGGGATTATTTTTTTATACATGTAATGCGGGTTCCAATCAATTAAAACTCCCCCAAGGTCGAAAATAATATTTTTAATTTGCGTCATGTAGAATAATAGAATTAGAAATAGAAAAAAGCTTTATTTGAAAATGGTTGTTAGGTGAAACTAAAACATTTTTTTAAAAGTTTATATGTTGATAATTTCTGTAGTATTTAATAATAATTACTTATTTATATAATGACTTACTACTATTACGGGTGTTGATATGTGTATAACGGTTATTTTTATTTTTTCTCCTGATTTTTATCACAAGGAATAATGATTATTAACATACTTGTATCTTAATTTAAATTTAAAATAAGGCTAATTAACCAGAGTTATTAACAGCTGTTGAAAAACCAGATATAAGTAATAAACATATTAGATTACAAAAACGAATGTTAATAGCATATCAATAAAATGTTTAAAAAATTCAAGAAAAGTCAAATTTGGTAAAAAGTATCAATCTTATCCTATCTATGTAAACAATAAAAAAGGATAAATTGTCTATAATCCACATGTTTTAAGGCTTATCAACAAATGGGTGTGAAAAACCAAAAAACCCCCGAATATGCCTCAAAAAAGTGTTTGAAATTTCGGAAAGATTGCCCTTTTTTCCGTTTTCCACCGTTTGTTAATAACCATATTTAACCTATTTTTGCCCCCTATTTATAAATTATTATTATGTCAATTATACAGCAAATAAGAGATAGAGCAGCCGTTTTGTTAACAGGTTTAATATCAATTAGTTTGATCGGATTCCTTGTACAAGATGCTTTCATCGGAAAAGGTGGAAGTTTGTTTAGTTCACAAGAAACATCTGTGGGATCTATTGATGGAAAGACGGTAGACCTGGTTGAGTTTAGCCAGCGTGTTAATCAAATTGAGCAAAATTATCGTTCTCAGGGTATGCAAACAAACGAGATGATGACACAAAATATCATCGAGACCATTTGGAATTCAGATATCCAAGAAGTATTACTAAAAAACCAAGCTGATAAACTTGGTATTAAAATAACATCAAAAGAAATTGGCTCATTGTTGTTTTCAGAAGATGCTCCACAAGAATTCAAGCAACAATTTACAGATAAGAATACAGGCCAATTTGATTTAGCTGCTGCTAAAGCATGGATGAATGGAGTTAAGCAAAGCAATAAGGCTGATGAGGTTCAAATGGTAATTGATCAACTTATTAAACCAACAGAAATTAGGCTTCTTACTGAAAAATATATTTCTTTCTTTTCACAAGGGTCTTATGTACCTAATTGGATGTTAGATAAAGCGGTTTCTGACAATTCAGGATTTGCTTCATTCTCTTATGTGGGTGTTCCTTATGCAATGATTTCTGATTCATCAATTAAAGTTACCGATCAAGAGATTGAAGAATATGTTAACAAACATAAGGATGATTTTAAGCAAGAGCACGTTAAAGGGATCGCTTTTGTAACATTTAGTGCTGTTCCTTCTTCAGCAGATACAACGAAAGTGTTAAATCAATTAAACGCATTAAAAAACGAATACTTTTTATCAGAAGATCCAGCTGCATTTGTAACAAGAAACAATACCGCGATCCCATATTTCGATGGGTATGCAATGAAGTCAAAATTACAAATGAGTGCAAAAGATAGCATTATTAATATGCCAGTAGGAGCTGTTGTTGGTCCTTATGAAGATGCGGGTAGTCTAGTTTTAGCAAAAAAAATAAGTTCAAAAATCAGACCAGATTCAGTTAATGTTAGACACATCTTAATCGGTACCGTAAACCCACAGAATGGAACGCCGATAAGACCAGACAGCATAGCTAAAAAAAGGGCCGATAGTATTTATTATGTAATTAAATCTGGGGGTGATTTTGGTGCTCTTGCTGCTAGTTTTAGTGACGATGGTGGAAGCAAGGCAAAGGGTGGGGAATATGATTTTACTTCATTAGATGTAAACCTTGATAAGGATTTTAGTGATTTTGTTTTTGATAGGCCGAAAGGAACCATGGAAGTGGTAAAAACATCATTTGGTTATCATGTAATTGAAGTGTTGAATCAAAAGAGTTTCGAGCCAGCATATAAGGTTGCTTATTTATCAAAACGAATTGAAGCGAGTCAAGAAACAGATGCCACTGCATCAAATGCAGCTATCCAGTTTGTAAGTACAAGCAAGGATATTAAATCTTTTTTAGCAACAGCCGCTAAGAAGAACTTGAACAAGGAGAATGCAGAAAATATAAAAGAAATGGATTTTGGAGCAGGCTCATTGAGTTCAAGGGCCATTGTAAAGTGGATGTTTGAAAATAAGGTTGGGGCAGTTTCAGAACCCTTTGACCTAAAAGACCGTTATGTGGTTGCTGTAATAACCAATGAATTTAAAGAGGGTGTTCAACCTGCTTCTGTAGCAAGGGTGCTTGTTGAACCAATCTTAAAAAACAGGAAAAAAGCTGAATTTGTTGCGAAGAAAGCGGGGAGTGAAAAAGATCTTTCAAAACTTGCTGCAATGTTTGGAGGAACTTCCGGCACTGCGGATAGCGTAAGATTTAACCAACCCTTCGTACAAAACCTTGGAACTGAAAGCCGTGTGATTGGTGCAGCGTTTAGCAAAAAGAATTTGTCTTCTACTTCAGAAGCAATTGATGGCCAAAACGGTGTTTTTTACATCAAGGTAAATGGAGCTGGAACGCTTCCGAGCGCCTCTGTAGATTTGCAGGGTCAAAAAACCAGCATGGAATCGCAGATTAAGCAATTTGCTTCGTATAGTACCCTTGAGTCACTTAAAAAGTCGGCAAAAATTGTTGACAATCGCAGGGCTGCTGGTTACTAAAAAAGACTGAATACACATGAGAAAACAACTGCTCAGCCACCTCAAAAGGGTGGCTGATGTATTTAATAAAGAACACATAAAATGGACGAATTAAGAAACAGGGTTGCCGAGAGTGGATTAATAACAATTAACCTGGAAGACTTCTTACCTAAAGCCGAACTTATTGTTTTTGATATCAAGGACTTCCTTTTTATGGAATTAATATTGAAGGAGAAGGATTTTAGGGCCATGCTTGATCTACATGATTGGAGCCAATATAAAGAAAAGCGCGTAGCAATTACGTGTTCTGTAGAAGCAATCATACCCATGTGGGCCTATATGTTGGTTGTTTCTAAGTTGAGTGGCGTTTCCTCTGATATACAGGTTGGGATTCCAGCCGAGTTACAAAAAACAGCGATTATTAATAATATACAGAAACTTGATGAAAGTCAATATGCAGACAAACGGGTTGTTGTAAAGGGTTGTGGGGACGAACAAATAGCCGAGTATGCATATGTTGAAATTTCTAAGAAATTGATTCCCGTTGTAAAATCACTTATGTATGGTGAACCCTGTAGTACTGTTCCTGTTTACAAGAAAAAATAGAAAAATATTCTTTTAAGAAGAATGTAAATATCTCAGTATTTGAAAAATTGAATTATCTGGTTTCATAAACCCTTCTGGCAAGATCAAGGTCTTCTTGTGTATCAATCCCAATGCTCGTGCTTTCTGTTTCAATCATTTTAATGGCAACACCATTTTCCAGGTATCGCAATTGTTCAAGCATTTCAGTGCTTTCTATTTTCCCGGTATTCCACTGTGTGAATTGAAGCAGGGCCTCTTTTCTAAATGCATACACTCCAATATGTTTATAAACAGGTAAAAGCGATGATGTGTTTCTGAAAAAAGGAATCGGCGATCGGCTGAAATAAAGCGCTTCATTTTTATTATTGCAAACAACCTTAACA
Organism: Sphingobacteriales bacterium; assembly: GCA_947472965.1. Next base: position 4,449 of record CANJEF010000010.1, on the reverse strand, counting down.
ATATTTGGGTTTTTTATTTCTTCTTCTTCGTGGATCTTTTTCATCAGTGATGCAACCAATACGTTTTTATCATTAAAGGATTCAACCAATAAAGCCAGTGGTTCTTTTTCAATAAAAGGCTCATCTCCTTGTATATTCACAATCACATCTACATCCATATTAGCGGCAACTTCGGCAATCCTATCGCTTCCACTATTGTGTTCACCCGTGCTCATTTTTACCATTCCGCCGTTGGATCTAATCTCATTAAAAATAAGTTCACTATCTGTTACCACAACCACCTCATCAAAAAGTTTCGTAAGGACAGCGTTTTCATACACCATTCTTATAATTGTTTTACCACCGATTGTTTTTAGTAGTTTTCCAGGAAGGCGGCTTGCAGCATAACGCGCGGGTATAAATGCAATTGTTCTCAATGCTATTTTAGTTTTTCAAAAGGCCGTTTCATCAAAGAAATAAAATCTTCATCTTTTTCATTTGGGTAATATCTATCCAAGCCATATTGAATTTTATTTGGATTCAATTTCATAAAAGTCCCTAGTAGCCTGTCCCATATTGAAAAAACAGCGCCATAGTTGCTATCGGTATAGGGTTGTTTCCAGTGGTGGTGAACCTTGTGCATGTTGGGAGACACGAGTATCCAACTCAACGCTTTATCGATCCAAACGGGTAGACTAACATTTGCGTGTGTGAAGCCCGTAATAAAAACCAATAACGTTTGGTACAACAACACGGCATACATCGGAGCCCCCGATGCAAAAATACCAATGTAAAAAAATACACCACGCCACACGGATTCAAGCGGATGATGCCTAAGGCCCGTTGTAACATCAACATTGTTATCTGCATGATGAATAATATGAAAGCGCCAGAAAAGCGGCACGTGGTGTTCAACGAAATGGCAAAGCCAACCCGCAAAAAAATCAAGCACCAGACAGGTAATAAGAATAACAACAAGTGGCGAAAGCGTACCAAGATGAATTAACCCGAAATTATTTTTTTCAGTCCAATTGGCAATAAAAATAATTCCCCCTGCAAGAAGTGTATGTACAACAAAATGGATTGCGGTGAACGATATGTTTACTGCAGCATGTTTCCCCTTTGATTTTTTATAATTCATGTTAAGCAGTGGTGCCGCGTTTTCTATCACCCAAAGAAGCACCATTCCAGCTATAAAAAAGCCCGCTCTTTCGAGGGGCCGTTTTTCAAGATCGCTGAAATAGGAAATGATACTTTCCATATAATATTTTTTAATTTGACATCAATGGCATTGCTAGCATTAGCAACTCTTCGTTTTCATCCTGCTCAACGGGTTTGATTAAACCCGCTTTGGTGGGTGTTGAAAGCTCCAGTCTAACTTCTTCGCTTGTTGTGCTTGATAACATTTCTATAATAAATCTTGCGTTGAAAGAAATGGTAATATCCTCACCTTCATATTGACAAGACATTCTTTCGTTTCCCTCTTGGCTGAAATCGATGTCTTGTGCCGTAAGTTGTAACTCGTTTCCAGAAATAGTTAGAGTGACTAAGTTTGTGCTCTTGTTGCTAAATATACTAATCCTTCTAAGTGCAGACTGGAAATCCTGTCTATTGATCGTCATTTGATAAGGGTTCTCCGCAGGAATTACAACCTTGTAGTCGGGAAAGCGCGCATCGAGTAGGCGACAAGTCAGTTGAACCGAATCATGGTTCACAAACATATGGTTGTTATTATATGATACGTTGATCTCGTCTTCGTTGTCGGGAAGCGCTGATTTTAAAAGGTTTAATGGTTTTTTCGGAACTATAAAAGAATCTGCCTTGGGGCAAGTGACGTCTTTCATTTTATAACGAACCAACCGATGGGCATCTGTTGAAACAGTTGTGAGACTCTTCTTATCAAGTTCAAAAAACACGCCTGTCATAGCAGGTCGAAGATCATCGTTGCTAACGGCTAAGATAGTTTTGTTTATTGCAGTAAGAAGTTGATGGCTAGACATTTTGAAAGAAGAGGCCTCATCTGCTGGGGGCTCCTTTGGAAAATTGTCCGGATTCTCCCCCATTATCTTATACTTTCCATTGTCGCTGGTAATTTCTATGCCAAAGCTCTTGTCGATATCAAACGTAAGTGGCTGGTTCGGAAGATTTTTTAGAGAATCCATCAATATTTTCGCAGGTATGCAAACCCGTCCACTTTCTTTGGCTTCAATTTCCAGATGAATTTTCATCACCGTTTCAAGATCTGTTGCAATTACCGTAAGCTTGTTTTTTTCAATTTGGAAAAGAAAATCTTCAAGAATGGGCAGCACATTATTGGACCCAATTACACCATTGATCTGTTGAAGCTGTTTCAATAAGGCGGAAGAGGAAACAATAAATTTCATAATCTTTGGTATTTGTGTGTAAGCAAATATAACCTCAAGTCGCCGATTTAACTGATTCATTTTTTTGACATTTTGGGTCAAATACCACTCAAATATGTTGAAAACCAACCGAAGAACATTGGTTAATCAGTAATTTGCCGATGATGGATGAAATGAGCAGACAATACCGATCGTTAACTGTTGAACAAGCCTATGTAAAGCTTCGCCACTACTGTGCTTTTCAGGAGAGAACGCATCAGGAGGTCAAAATGAAAACGAGGGGGTTTGGAATCGCCTGGTCTGAAATTGATGCGCTTGTTTCGAAGTTGATTGAGGAGGGTTTTTTAAATGAGGAACGGTTTGCCGCCGCATTTGTAGGAGGCAAGTTCAGGATAAAAAAATGGGGAAGAAAAAAAATTGAAATTGAGCTGAAAAAAAAGCAGGTGTCGGACGCCAATATAAAAAAAGCGCTTAGGGAAGAAATTGATCAAGTTGAATATGAAAAAACAATCCTTTATATCATTGAAAAAAAATGGAATTCCATAAAGCCTGATACTTCAAGTGAATATGATAAGCAGGCAAAAACAAGAGCATATCTTTTCCAACGGGGGTTTGAAAGCACGCCAGTTAACATCGTGATGAAGCGTTTTTTAGAAGACCGGCTTTGATTCACAAATATTTTCAGCATCATAAAAAAAAGTATTTTTCAGGGCACTCACTTGACTTATGTTTTTTTTAGTGGACGCCACAGAAGTATGATAGCTAAATAGTATTTTTAATTATGCAATTTCTTTCAATTACAACCATTCAGTCAAGCCTTTATTGGGAAAACAAGGAAGCGAACCTTACGATGTTTGAAGAAAAAATTTTTCAGATACAAGAAAAAACAAACATTGTTGTTTTGCCCGAAATGTTCACAACTGGTTTTAGCATGAAGCCGGAGTTATTGGCTGAAAAAATGGATGGCCCCACCATTCAGTGGATGAAAAAAATTTCGAAGCAAAAAGGAATTGTACTCACGGGCAGCCTGATCATAGAAGAAGATGGGCATTATTTCAACAGGTTGATATGGATGTTGCCCAATGGAGAATTTGGCCAATACGACAAACGTCATTGTTTTTCTCTTGCCGGAGAAGATGAACATTATACCCCAGGAACAAAAAGGCTTATTGCTTCAGTTGGAGGATGGAGAGTAAATCTCTGCATTTGTTATGATCTGCGGTTTCCGGTTTGGACACGACAAGTTATTCACTCGGATCCAGACCAGGAGCCTGCTCCAGAGTTTGATGTGTTGGTATGTGTTGCCAATTGGCCAGAAAAAAGAAGCCATGCATGGAAAACGCTTTTGTCGGCGCGAGCCATCGAGAATCAGTGTTATGTTGTAGGTGTAAACAGGGTAGGCAATGATGGAAATGATCTATTCCATTCAGGGGATTCAATGATCATTGATCCACTTGGAAAGGTATTATATCAAAAAGAAAATGCAGAAGATGTAAATACGGTGATTATCGATAAAGCAATACTTGAAGATGTGCGAAATAAACTTCCTTTTTGGAGGGATGCAGATCATTTTTTAATCACAGATTAAAAGCAAGATATTTTTCTTGATTAAAGTATATTTTTTTTCAATGATTCAACTGCATAGTTTGCAGCACGCGCTGTAAGTGCCATGTATAAAATAGAAGGACTTTGATTTGCGGTACTTGTCATACACGCACCATCTGTGACAAATACATTTTCACAATGGTGTAATTGGTTCCATTTGTTCAACATGGATGTTTCAGGATCTTTACCCATACGGCACCCTCCCATTTCATGAATGTCTCTTCCAGGAGCCCATTTGTTATCGTGGGTCTGAATATTTTTAACACCGGCCGTCTCCAACATTTCCGAACCCTGTACAAGAAAATCATTTAGCAACAATTCATCGTTGTTGTCGTATGAAACATCTGTTACGAGCAATGGTATTCCCCATTGGTCTTTTTCAGTTTTACTCAGGTATACTCTGTTGTTGTATTTAGGAACGGTTTCTCCTTGCATATACATATACATACCCCATGGACCTGCCTCTGAAAGCGCATTTTTCAATGGAGCCCCAATCATTGCT
>CANJEF010000009.1 GCA_947472965.1 Sphingobacteriales bacterium | reverse complement strand
TCGATATCATTCATACCCAGAATATTACCCCTGATTGGAATTTTGCAGTTAACTATCGACTGATCAACGCTCCAGGTATTTTCAATTCGCAAAACACCAACCACAATAATATCAGGTTCAATTCTGATTTCACATCAAAAAAGAAAAGATACCACGCATTTTTTGTTGTCATATCAAATGCTTTGCAGAGTTCTGAAAATGGCGGTCTAAAATATGATAGCCTCATCTTGACTGAAAACGATACCTATAACGACCGTTTCAATTTACCAACGAATCTGGCCTCCGATGCATTTGTTACCAGAAATTTTTTCAATGTAAAATTAAGTACGGGAAACCGCTACGTTGACAAACAGATTCTGTTAAGGCAACAATACGATGTAGGGAAGAGGGATTCACTCGTAACAGATTCAACAACCGTATACCTTTTTTTCCCTCGCTTAAGATTTGAACATACAGTTTTGAGTCAGTCTTTTAATTTCAAATTTTTGGACGAGGCGGCAAGTAACGCACTTTCATTTTATTCTAGTAATTATGACCTAAGTCGTATTCCTAGCAAAATGAATTATAGTCAGAAGACTAGTAATTTGAAAAATGATTTTTCAATTATCCAGTTTCCCGACGCGAAAAATCCGTTGCAATTTTTCAAGGCAGGGGTATCATACTCGAATTATTCAGTTGATACGGGTAGGTTAGGAAATACATTTTTCAATATAGTTGCTCATGGTGAATATAGAAACAGAACAAGGAATAAGAAATGGGATATGATTCTGTATGGCGAACTTTTTTCAGCAGGGAGAGATGTAGGTAATTATATGGTTCAGGCAAAATTACAGACCAACCTAGGAAAAAAAATTGGTTTGCTTGAACTTGGCTTTCAAAACATAAACCGAAGCCCATCTTATCTTTATTCTGATTCAAGTGTATTTCCGATCCGTATTAATAAGTCATTGAATACCGAAAATGTTAGTAATATCAACGCATTTTTATTTGTGAATCCATTAAAGATAAAGCTATCCTTTGATTATTACTTGGTTAGTAATTATACCTATGTTGAAGATTATAACAAGGTGCGACAGTCCACCGAGCTATTCAATTTTATACGCTTGGGAGTTAGCAAAGTATTCAAGTTTACTAAACATTGGAATTGGTATATGGATGTAAGTCTCCAGTCAATTGCTGGTAATGCACCGCTACACCTGCCGTGGTTATATACGAGAAATCGAATTGCTTATGAAGGCAATCCTTTTAAAAACTTGGTTTTATCAACGGGAATAGAACTTCGGTATATGAGTTCTTATTACGCAGATGGGTATTCGCCGGTATTAGGACAATTTTTTTACCAGTCCACCAAGAAAATAAGCATGACACCAGATGCTACATTTTTTATGAATTTTCGTATCCGGAGTTTTACATCTTTTCTTCGATTTGAGAATTTAAATTCGGCAACAACTAAATATGGCTTTGGATTTAAGAATAATAATTTTGTTGCCCCATCATATACAATGCCTGGTCTTATTTTTAGGGCAGGGATATTCTGGAATTTTGTTAATTAGGCATTTTCTTAAATAACAATAGTTGCCAAAATATACTTGATTTATTTTCAAAATAATATTGCTTAAATTTGAATACGTAAAAGACTTGGCACCTGCCTTACAACTTATTATTTATAGCAATACCAAGATCAATGCCCGCTATCGGTTTCAACTGGCTGGTACTGCTTATAGAAGGGCTAAGAGTGGTCTTTTAATTATTTTTGTGAGGACTTTTCTTAATGCGCTAAAGAGTCAAAAAAATGAAGGCTATCTTAAAAAAAGTTTTTTTTGTCATACTGGGTTTATTCACAAAAAAGGACTGCTGCAAGTAGTGTACTTTTATCATATAAGCTGTATATTAGACCTGTGAAAAAATTGGTCTTAATTATCATTGCTTTTCAAGTCATTAGTTCGGGTAGTTTTCTTACCGAATCAATGAAAATACATTCTTTGATAAAGCATTATTTTGATCACGAAAGCGGGGATTCTCCAATTGGAATTATTGGTTTTTTGAGACTGCATTATTTTGACAGGAATCATGAGAATGCAGATCCTAAAAACCACCAATCACTTCCACTACATCATACTACACTTCAAAATTACATTGTTTATAGTGCGCCATCAGAATCAATATCAATTGAGACATTCATTGAATTAAATTCAATTGATTTGAATCCAATTGAAAAAGCAATGTCTTCCCAATTCAATCAGTTTTCAATTTTTCAGCCGCCTCGATTGGTATAGTTTTTTTCGAAAACTTACAATCATTTTCTAAAATATTATTCATGTTGAATTCGATTATTCGCTTTTCCATTCGGAACAAGCTTTTTATAGGTTTATTTATTATTGCCTGGATTATATGGGGTGTCGTTGAACTGATAAAATTGCCCGTCGATGCACTACCTGATATTACATCCAATCAAGTTCAAGTTATTACTGTGTCCCCAACCTTGGCCTCTATGGAAGTGGAACGCCTTATAACTTTTCCTATTGAGCAGGCTTCTGCCAATATTCCAGGTATCAAAGAAATCAGATCTATTTCAAGATTTGGACTTTCTGTAGTTACATTGGTTTTTGATGACAGCAGAGATATTTACTGGTGTCGACAGCAGGTTAGCGAAAGGATGTCAATGATAAAAGACGTGATTCCAAAGGATGTCGGTAGTCCTGAAATGGCACCTGTAACAACGGGACTTGGCGAGATCTATCAATATGTTGTAAAACCTAAGAAGGGCTTTGAAAAGAAGTATGATCTCACAGAGTTGAGAACAATTCAAGATTGGATTATCCGTCGCCAATTGCTCGGCACACCCGGTATTGCTGATATCAGCAGCTTCGGTGGAAAATTAAAACAATATGAAGTGGCTATTGATCCAACTAAGATGCGAAGCGTTGGCATATCCTTGCAGGATGTTTTTGTTGCTCTTGAAAAAAATAACCAAAACTCCGGTGCTGCCTATATAGAAAAAGGGCCATCCTTGTTATTTATTAGAACCGAAGGGATCGCAAAAGACATTCCCGATGTTGAAAATATTTTTATTCGTTCCACTTCTTCCGGCACTCCAATTTACGTAAGGGATGTTGCCACCGTCCAGATTGGAAGTCCCACTCGTTTTGGAGCGCTCACATACAAAGATCAAGGAGAGGTTTCCGGTGCTGTCGTATTGATGTTAAAAGGACAAAATGCATCAGATGTAATCGCCGGGATTAACGAAAAAATGGAGCAAATCAAAAAGACCTTGCCCGAGGGCGTAGAGATTGAAGTTTTCCTTGATCGGACAAAAATGGTAGATAGGACACTTTCTACAGTTAAAACAAACCTCTTCGAAGGTGCCATGATTGTTATATTGATCCTGGTTTTTTTTCTTGGAAATCTGCGGGCTGGTTTTATCGTTGCCTCTGTCATTCCACTCGCTATGTTATTTGCTATTGGAATGATGAATCTATTTAGTGTTTCAGGTAACCTGATGAGTTTGGGGGCACTTGACTTCGGGTTGATTGTAGATGGTGCTGTAATAATTGTTGAGGCAGTTCTGTTCAGGCTACATAGCAATAAGCATGACGGACTAGTGCTGCGGCAATTTCAAATGGATACCGCTGTTGAACAATCAGCTGGAAGAATGATGGGGGCTGCAGTATTTGGGCAAATTATCATATTGATCGTATATATCCCAATACTATCATTAACAGGAATAGAAGGAAAGATGTTTAAGCCAATGGCACAGACAGTAGCTTTTGCGCTGATTGGAGCATTTATCCTTTCGTTGACATATATACCCATGATGACCTCTATTGTCCTAAGCAAAAAGTTGAATCAACACGAATCCTTCACCGACAGGATGATGATAAAATGGCAACATTTATATAAGCGAATTTTGGAGCGACTACTACTACATCCCAAAAAAGTAATTTCCTCTTCCCTTTTGCTTTTTGCATTTTCCCTGTTAATTGCTTCTACACTCGGAGGGGAGTTTATTCCAGAACTCGAGGAGGGTGATTTTGCCATTGATGCAAGAATGATGACAGGCACTACTTTAAGTGAAACAGTCAATGCCACTTCAAAAGCAGCGCATGAGTTGCAGAAGTTTCCCGAAGTTGAAAAGGTCGTTACCCGAATCGGGGCAAGTGAAATACCAACGGATCCAATGCCTATCGAGATGACTGATATTATCGTAAATCTAAAACCCAAAAAGGAATGGACAAGTGCATCGTCTTATGATGAACTCGCAAATAAAATGAGTGCTGCAATTAACACTGTTCCTGGACTTACGGGGGGCTTTCAGTATCCGGTGCAAATGCGGTTTAATGAGCTCATTGCAGGCGCCAAACAAGATGTTGTTTGCAAGGTGTTTGGTGAAAACTTGGATACCTTGGTAAAATACGCTGATCAATTTGCTGCTATTATTTCCAAGGTTGAAGGCGCTAAAGATGTTTTTGTTGAACGTATAACAGGGTTGCCCCAAATTGTGATTCGATATAATAAGTCAGCAATTGCCGCCTATCAGCTAAATATTGATGACGTAAATAAAATCCTCCGTGCTGCTTTTGCCGGTCAAGAGGCAGGTATTATCTATGAAAATGAAAGACGGTTTGGCTTGGTTGTTCGGTTGAATCAAGACCGCCGAAATGATTTGAGTGATATTCAAAATTTGATGATTGTAAATCCGCAAGGTATATCTCTACCACTTTCTCAGGTTGCAGAAATAAATATTGAGGAAGGCCCCAACCAAATACAAAGGGAGGATGCAAAGCGGCGTATCACTGTTGCTTTCAATGTAAGAGGAAGGGATGTGCAATCAATCGTGGAGGAAGTTCAAGAAAAAGCTGGTTCGTCCATCAAATTGCCCGCAGGCTATTTTGCTAAATACGGGGGGCAATTCGAAAACCTTGTTGAAGCTAAAAAACGATTGATGGTAGCAGTTCCTGTTGCACTTCTGCTCATATTTTTGATACTTTATTTCTCATTCGGTTCAATAAAATATGGGTTGCTTATATATTCTGCTATACCATTATCAGCTATTGGAGGAATCATTCTTCTTTGGATGAGGGATATGCCATTCAGTATTTCAGCAGGTGTTGGTTTTATTGCACTGTTTGGAGTTGCAGTGTTAAATGGGATTGTTTTGATCAGTGAATTCAATCGCCTAAAGAAGGAAACAACAATGGACATTAAGGATCTCGTATTGCTTGGAACTGCCACACGGTTAAGACCCGTTTTAATGACTGCTGCTGTGGCTTCATTGGGATTTCTGCCTATGGCATTGAGTACAAGCTCTGGGGCCGAGGTGCAAAGGCCATTGGCAACTGTGGTAATTGGGGGACTGATATCTGCAACTTTATTAACGCTTCTTGTATTACCTGTTTTATATATTTGGTTTGAAAAAAGAACAGTCGCAAAATTTAAACCGAATATTTCTTTAATGTTGATTGCATTGTTTTTTTGTATTTCTTTAAATGCCCAGCAAAAGATTATTTTGCCTTTGGATTCTGTTATTTCGTTGGCAGAAAAAAATGAGCTTGGACAAAAAATCGCTAATAGGCAAATCGACTACTTCAACGTCTTAAAGGGAATGAAGGCTGAGCTGCCACAAGCTAGTGCCGGACTCGAATTTGGAAATATAAATAGTGCTTTTAACGATACCCGATTTTTTATCAACCAATCTTTCCAGCTTCCTAAAGTGTATGTGCGACAACAAAATTATCAAGAAGCTTCATATAAATTCGCTGTTGCTGACAAAGAGAATAAAAGGGCAGATTTAAAGAAGCATATAAGGAAATTATATTTCCGCTTACAGGATCTTGATAGGAAGGCTCTCATACTTTCAGAGTTGTCAGCCTATTTTCAGGAATGGAAACGAATTTCAATGCTACAGGCTAGTCTCGGTGAATTGCAGGCGGCTGCTATGAATATGATTAAGGTGCAAAGTGCCCAAACCCAACTGCAGGTATTGGAACTAAACAAAGAACTTGAAAACATACAAACAGAGTTAATGCTCTTGCTTGGGATTGATTATGCTTTTTCTCCAACACTTGATAGTTCAGTGGTTTATTCTTTTACTAATTCAAATGAAAGCATCATGGGTAATCATCCATTGCTTCAATTGGCTGATGCCTCAATTCTGCAAAAACAAGCTATTACCCAAATTGAAAGAAGTAAGCTTTCCCCAATGATTGGATTGGGCTATAGCAATCTTTCTATCAAGGGATGGCAAACTGCTGATGGGATTTCACAGCAATATTATAGTCCTCAAAATAGGTTTGGTATCTACCAGCTTAGTCTTGGTATTCCCATTTTTTCCAGTGCAATACGATCTAAGATAAAAGCCTCTAAAATAAGCGAGGATATTGCTCTGTTGGAAAAGGATTATCAAGTAGCCCGACTTAATGCTGAGTTAAAGAAATTAAATACAAGCTATCTCCAATTGATGGAAGTGAAAAAATATTATGAATCTGAAGGACTTCAAATTGCCGTTGAAAACATGGATCAATCTACCTTGCGTTTAAAAGGAGGTGATATTCCATTTTCGGAATGGGTGATTTTAGTCAATCAATCAATCCAGATCAAGACTGGCTATCTTGATGTAATAAATCAACTCAATCTATTGTCTGCCGATTATATTTACCTAACTGAAAAAAAATAACTATGCGATATATATACATTATTTATTCTATTGTTCTTTTAAGTGCTTTTGGATGCAAGGGAGAAGCAGTTATTATGGATGATTCTCCATCAAAAAACAATTTGGATACCCTCGCCTTGTCACCTGACCAGTTAAAAAATGTGAATGTTACATTTGGCAGTGTTGAGTCAAAGCAATTCAGTTCAGAAATCAAGGTTCAAGGAAAAATAGACTTGCCTCCCCAAAATATAATATCTGTCAATTTTTCTCTTGGGGGTTACTTGAAAAGCACCAAGCTGATACCGGGTATGAAAATTTCAAAAGGTGAAGTGATTGCTATGATGGAAGATCAATCTGTTGTTCAGTTACAGCAAGATTTTCTGTTGGCCAGTGCTAAACATGATTTGGCAAAGAAGGATTACGAGCGGCAAAAAATGCTTTATGATGCCAATGCTGCAACTTCCAAAACCTTGCAGCAGGTGGATGCTGAATTGAAAATGCAGGCTATCAATATTGGTTCTTTGGCCGAAAAGCTCAAGATGATTGGGGTTGATGCAAAGTCTCTGAATGCCGGTAGCATTAAAGGGCAAGTGCCTATCAGGTCAAGCATCAATGGTTACGTATCCAAAGTAAATGTGAATACCGGTAAGTATGTGCAGCCTACTGAAACATTATTTGAATTGATCGATCCTGATGATATTCATGTTGCACTCACCTTGTTTGAAAAGGATATACCCAATGTGAAGAAAGGCGACTTGGTGAAGGTTTCCCTGATGCAAGAACCTGGAAAAACGTACGATGCTGAAGTTATATTGGTAAACAACAATATTGATGACGATAGAACTGCAATGGCCCATTGTCATTTTCTAAAAAATCCATCAAATATGCTTCCGGGGATGTTTGTAGAAGCTGTCATTTCTGTAAAAAGCCGTCAATCCAATTTATTGCCAGAAGATGCCATCCTGCAAAGCGGAAACAAAAAATATGTCTTTGTGACCGTTGGTCCAACAATGTTTAAAATGGTTGAAGTGACAACCGGCTTAGTCTCTAATGGGTATGTTGAAATTCTTTCAGGGACTGACCAATTTAAAAATGATTCCATCGTTGTTGGGAATGCCCATAAGTTATTTGCCATATCAAATATGGAAAACGAGTAGCAATCTTATCGGTATTCCTCCCTGACAGGGCTAAATACGTCAATCAATTTACAATCGCTGTGTGCCAACGCTGAATGAAAAACATTGGAAGGAATCACCTGTATCATGCCTTCAGTGAGCATGTGCGTTTCATTCCCAATTTTCATTTCAAGGGCTCCCTCCAGAATCATGGTGATTTGTTCGTGTGGATGATTATGTTCAGCGAGCTTGCTCCCTTTAACAATTGTCACATACCCCAGGGTGGTAGATGCCCCGTGTACATATTGGCCAATGATTCCAGGAGAAAGTGTCTTCTTGTTGATGTCTTTTAGTGTTGGCATATTATTTATTATTTTTCAAAATAAGCTACTGATCCACCTACCCATTCCTTATCCTTGTTATACCGTGTTCCAATCATTTTGCCTTTACTCAACCTGGCAAGGTTTGTCAACAAGGTAGGACTTTCATCTTCATCTCTCCAGCCGTACATGAGCCTAATTTCCACTTTGGCAGGAACATCTGGTGTTGGTAGGCACTCTGCGTATTTCACTTTTTTTTGTAGAATCCAATTGTGGGGATCATCGATGGATGTAAGATCACTTTCTTTTAAGTCTAAGATAACTCCTTGTCCAGCAAATGAAAAAAGAGGTTTCAAAACATATTCTTCGAGATCATTTGGCAACTGTTTTATTTCATTCAAGAAAAATGTTTCGGGTATGGACGGATGTCTTAAAAAAGGTAATGTGTATTTGGATATTTTATAGAACCAATTTGGGTGCGTAATCCATTCTACATCCAAGTCCATGGTAAGCGCTGGGATGTTTTCAGGCTTTTCTTCCATTGAATTTAACTCATCAAAAATAATCCTGTTATAAATTCTCTTTATTTGCGTTTTTTGTCCATTCAATATGTAAAACAATTTTTTCCCTTCCTTTATGAGTTCAGTCAAGCAAACTGTTTTTATCCCAAGGTATTTTTCTGTACACCTAAAATCAATTCTTGTTTTTTGTTTTTCTGGTTTCAGTTCAAGTAAAACGACATGTTCTTTTTCTTCATTTCCTACTATGATTTCTTTCAAAAAATCCAAGTATGAATTCATTTCAAATCCATTGAAATAGCTCGAAAAACCACTTGGTATAGCAAAGTGTTTCTCAAGGATAGATGGGTAAAAAGCCTGAAATCCAAATAGGGTAGGGAAACCTTGCATTTCAACAAGAGCCGGATATAACTCTCCATCCTTGTTTTCACAGATTCCAAAATCAAATGCAATGAAATGGGTATGTTTGTTTTCATTCATCACCCTCTCGTTTGGCGGAATTGCATTTTCAGTAATTGAATTGAATTTTGGGTCCTTGATGAATTCTATAATAAATTCACATGTCTCAATCATCTGATTCGCTATCTTCTTATTTATGAATACAGGCGATTCTGCGACTCTAAAATCCAGTGCATTTGGAAACTCCTGCTCCATTTCATTCAACATCTCATGGTAAGAAGCAATGTTGAATGTGTCATTGAAATGTTTGCGAACTTGTTCAATCATGTTTTTATGGGTTGAGTTGTAGACTATTTTAATTTGTAAGTTCTAATAGTGCCTTACTCATGAAATTCGGAAGGATAAGCTTGTTGGTTTGACTGATTTTATCTGGGTCGTTCAAGTGCTCAATCATTGATTTCCATTTCTCATAACCATGGTTTTCTATGACAGTATTTTTCTTATCATCCCGTTGAAGATACATGCTCATTCCCTTCGCATCTGCTTCTGGATGAAATTGTGTTCCAATCATGTATGGGTTGAAGCGTATTGCCATCACAGCCCTCTCTAGCAGAACGTGTGGCCTTTCCTTTTCAATGCAAAGAATATTGAAGTCAATATTTTGTTGTTTCTCAACTTCAACTACCTGAAAGTCCCTGCTATCTACTCCATAAAAAGGGTCCCTAAGTCCATTAAAAACTACTTCTTCCCTGGCATTGTCAATCATGTGAATAGGAAAAACCCCGAAGGCGGTTGATTTCCTTTTCCTTAAATTCCCAATTTTAAAATACCTGCAGGCCAGTTGAAATGAATGACAAATAAAAAAAACATATTTTTTTCTGGTATTGATCGGATCTTGATTCCATTTTTCGATCGTTGAAAGCCAATTCATATAGGAATCGTCCCAAATTGATCCTTCACTTTCCGTGGGACTACCCGGTCCGCCAGAAGAAATATAAATATCAAAGTCAATGGGGGGGATGTTATTCTGCTTTCTGATTTCAAATTCTTCACTAGTGATAGCCAATTCATGGTCACTTTTAAATGCGTCTACCAAATTCCTGATGCAACGCATTCCCTCATTAGGAACGCCTTCGTAGAGGTCTAATATTGCAACTTTGATTGGTAACTCAAACGGTTTATTCATAGCGGCAAAGTTAACCAATTTAAAAGTGACTGCTGCCAGCAGCCTTTAACGATTAGAGGGTACTCAGAAATTTACTTTCGATATACGCTGCAACTGATTTGAGGTCATTGGTCTTATTGAATTCCACCAATTGCCTGTCCGCTCCTGTTCCTTTCTCCAATATAAGATGAATCACTTTCAAGGCTTCTCTACATCCTAATTCATCGACAACATCATCAATAAAATCAAGCAATTCTAGTATGAGGGATCTTGTATTTATTTCCTGCTCTTTCCCAAAGTCAATCAATTTATCATCAATGCCGTACCTGGAAGCGCGCCATTTATTTTCATTCAACAAGGCTCTTGGGTAGATCATGAAGTTCATGTTCTTTGACCTCAATTTGAAAAGTTTTGCACAGATGCATTGAAACATTGCAGCAAATCCTACACTTTCATCTACAGTCAGGGGTACATCACATATCCTGAATTCGACAGTTCCGTAGAATGGATGAACACGCAAGTCCCACCATATTTTTTTTGCGTTGTCTATGCAATTTGTCTTGATCAGCATATTAACATAGTTCTCATAAGAACTATAGCTTTCAAAATAATCCGGAATTCCAGTTCTCGGAAACTTATCAAATACTTTCGTCCTGTACGATTTGAATCCTGTTTGCCGGCCTTCCCAAAAGGGGGAGTTGGTGCTGAGCGCAAATACATGTGGCAAAAAATACCTTGCGGAATTTGCGATGTGAATGGCCATTTCTTTTGATGGCATTCCCACATGTACATGCAATCCGAATATCAGATTTGATCTCGCGGCATCTTGCATTTCGTTTACAATCTCAACATAACGCTCATTCTCTGTGATGAGTTGTTTTCTCCAGGTACTAAATGGATGGGTACCAGCAGCACCCATGCTAAATCCCAGTGAGCCAGCCACTTCCCCGATCGTTTTCCTAAGGTTATGGATGTCTTTTCTTGCTTCCTCAACATTTGCACACACATCAGTTCCCACTTCAACCACGGCCTGATGCATTTCTGCTTTTACTTTTTCTGAGATGATCTTCTGGCCCTCAACTACAATTTTCTGTTCATGACTTACTAGTTCCTTGCTATTGGGATCAAGTACCATGTATTCCTCTTCAATGCCAACAGTAAAAATTTTATAGTTGATCATAAGGATGATTTTTTATATTATAAGGGTTTTCCCAATGAACTATTTTTGATGAATTCACCCCAGGAAAGGTTGCCTGTTTTTGGATTTGATTTTTCTGCTACTTCAATGAGATAATTTGCAGTGTTTTCAATTA
>CANJEF010000008.1 GCA_947472965.1 Sphingobacteriales bacterium | reverse complement strand
GTATTGCAAGCAAAAAAAGAACTTGAAATGAAGTAGTTATTTTATAAAACCATTCAATACCTCATCAAGATTGCGGACCATGTTGTCCGCATTCTTTTTTGAGAAAACGATGGGTGGCTTTATTTTCAATACATTATATAGAGGTCCATCAGTACTGAGTAGAAAACCCCTTTCTTTCATTTGTTCAACAATTAAGTCGATTTCTGGCACTGCTGGTTCTTTGGTTATTCTGTTCCTTACCAATTCTGCACCAATGAACAAGCCATGTCCGCGCACATCTCCAATGATATCATATTTTTTCATTAATTCTTTTAGACCATTCATTAAGTGATTTCCCACCTCCAGTGCATGCTGTTGAAGATCTTCACTTTGAATCACGTCCAATACTGCGATGCCTGTTGCCATCGAAACGGGATTACCGCCAAAGGTGTTAAAAAATTCCATTCCGTTATCAAACGATTTTGCCAACTCTTCAGTTACAACAACTGCCGCAAGGGGATGTCCATTGCCAATGGGTTTTCCCATCACTACAATGTCCGGTAACACATCTTGAAGTTCAAATCCCCAAAATTTTTCTCCCACTCTTCCAAAGCCTACTTGAACTTCATCTGCAATAAAAATTCCTCCGGCTTTTTTTACAATTTTATATACTTCCTTTAGGTAATCTGGTGGTAGTGGCATTTGTCCACCTACGCCTAGCAATGTTTCGCAAATGAATGCCGCTGGTGATTTGCCTTGACTCTCCAGCTCTTCCACAATACGTTTCACATCGGCGGCATATTTTTTACCAGCTTCAATGTCGTTATACTGATAAGGTCCACGATACAGATCAGGATTCATTGCCTTGTGTATCCATGGCATTTGACCAAAGCCACCTTTGCCATCAAACTTATAAGGACTCATTTCCATCGTTGTGGTGGATGTTCCGTGATAGGCATGGTCTAAAACAATCACATCTTTTTGTTTTGTAAAGTGCCTGCTCATCCTGATGGCCAGGTCATTCGCTTCGCTGCCGCTGTTGGTGAAGTAGCAAACAGAAAGACTAGGCGGCAGTGTTTGTTTTAATTTTTTTGCAAACTCAATGATATTGTCATTCAGATACCGCGTATTTGTGTTCAATGTTGCAATTTGCTTTTGCATCTTTTTTACAACTGTTGGATGACAATGTCCAACATGACTAGGGTTGTTTACACAATCAACATATGTTTCTCCCTTATCGTCATATAGATATTGTAAGGCACCTTTAATAATTTTTATTTTTTTCTTATAGCTGATGCTAAGATTATGTCCAATATTTTCTTTTCTTTCATGAAGTAAGTCAGCGTAGTTATCATCACTGATTAGTCCTTCATACCCACAGGCTAATCTGAAATTATGTTCTGCTTTGATGGGATTGATTTCAATTAGCTTATATAACAATTCTAGTGCTGGCTTCTCGGTAATGAAATGGTGCTCATTGTTACTAACTTCTGAAGCATTAAAAGCAGATTGGGTTAGGCTGATACAAAGTCTTCCTGCAATCAAGTGATATAGAAGATGTAATTCTTTATCACTCAGCTGGCATATTTCATTGTACCCTTTTACAACTTTTATTGCCGCATCAAGTGGGTTGGTCGTATTTAGCATCGCATACGTACAAGCAACAGCAACATTGTTGATTCTTGCCGTGTACACCATATCGCCAAAATCAATCAAACCCATAATGCTATCCTGATCAACAAGCACATTATAATCGTTTGCGTCGTTGTGGGCATATATATGATGAAGTGAGGATAGTTCTGGCAATACCTCAGTTTCAAATTGCATCAAAAAATATCCTACCATTCTCCGGACCTCATGGTTCCTTATAAGATTGAGCTTTCTGTTTGCATCCGCCGCAGTGCTAATATCCCAGGTGTAGTGTCTATGCATTGCGGGGTGAGAAAAATCCTCCAAAGCCCTGTCCATCTTACCTAGAAAAACACCCAGGGCATGATAAGGTTTGTTGTCATCCTCTGTTTGATCGATCCAGAATATTCCTTCGAGGTAGGTTAAAATCCGGATGTAGTAATTTGTATTGTCTAAATTAATTTTTGTTAACAATTCACCTTTATTATTAGAGTTGAGTTGTTGAAATTTATTTTTTAATTCAGACGTTGAAAGATGATTTATGATTTCCACTTGTGCATTCAGAAACTGAAGATTGTGTGTATCATTGGCAATTTTCATTACAAGTCTGCTGCCATCAGTTTTTGTAAGCAAAAAGTTTTGTTCATCGTATCCATTTAAAATTGAAGCCTGTGCAGATAAATTATAGTGCTTCATTGCAAGTTCTTCCGCTTCCTGTAAAGTGAATGATTTCATCCGATCAATTATTGAATACTGGTTTTAAAGTAAAGGTATATTGATAACCCTGATAAGGCAAGGTGTATTCAGTATGTGTTTTCGCCCCCCAGCTGTTGTCGCCACCAACACCCATTTGTTTGTAGTCTATGTTCCACCATATCAATTCATCTTTTTTCATGGAACCCCCGTGGTTGTTTTCTTTGGCATTTCGGTCAAAGTCAAGCTGCTTCATATTAAAATGTAATACACCGGTACTGATATGGGGCTCTCCAACTGCCATCAGGCCAATTTGATGTTTGTTCGTAAGGGATATCCAACGCACATCCGTTCTATATCCACTTTCTTGCGCTCGCGCATAGGGATGAAAAAGTGAATCAGCTGGCATTTTATAAAGATCGATATCTGCCGCATAATTTCTGTCCCAATAATTATCAAAAGGACCACGCCCAAACCAACTTACCTGTTCAAATTCATTGTTCAGGATTAATCTCATTCCAAAACGCGGAAGTTCAGGCATGTTATTTTTTCCAGCAATCATGGAAGGGTTAACTTTTATGGTACCATCTTTTCTGATATGATAGATTGTTGAATAAATTGCATCAACTGTAGGCAAATAATGAATTGTTTTAAGCACAATATTTCCTTCCACATCTTTGTTGAAGAACAATGTGTCGAGTATTGCATAGGATGGGGCGTCTTGCCAAACAGCACATCTGATTTGGAGACTATTCCCAATGTCATTGTCTGTAGCTGCTCGCCAGAAGTGAGGCATGAGTGTAGATTTCAGTAATTCAGTATTTTTTATTTGGTATGAAAAAAGCCATCCAGTTTTTTGATTGAAGAGTATGGAAAAATTATTGTTGAATATTTTCAAGTTATTGGCATTGTTCGAAATCTCTAGAGGCGAATCAGTGGAGTATAATTGCTGTACTTCGATTGCTGAATTTGGTAGTTGAAATTGATCTGATGCAATCTCCAAGTTTTTTTCAATTGAGGATGAACTTATTTTCTGTCGAACGCTGAAATGGATAAAATATTCTTCTCCTGCTACATGTTTAAATGAAGGAATACCAATGTTAATATAATCTGATTTGTGTGGTGCCAATGCAATTTGTGGCAAGGTTCCACTTAATATGTTTTTGCCATTCGATTTAATTTTCCAGTTGATTGAATACTCTTTAAGGTTAGTAAAATTAAACCGATTTGAGATTCTGATTTTATCTTTTTTAAAATCCAGTGAATCAAAATATATATTTTGATAAACCTTTTTCATTTCAAATGCTTGAGGATGTGGCGTTCTATCTGCAGCAAATAATCCATCAGCACAAAAGCTTGTATCGCTTGTAAGGCCTACGTTTCCCATATCTCTTCCGTATGCCCAGATCCATCTACCATTCGCATCCTTTTTTCTGAATGTTTGATCTGAAAAGTCCCATATGAAACCACCCTGCAGTTGATCATGTTTGTAAATCATATCCCAATCATCCTTCAAATTCCCTCCACTATTGCCCATCATGTGCGCATATTCACATTGTATATAGGGTCGATCTTTTTTTGTTTTTACATATTCCTGCATAATGGCAGTTGACTTATACATGGGTGAAATAACATCGGTATATTGGTTTTCGCGGGCTTCTTCATATTGTACAAATCGTTTATTGTCCCTGGACTTCAAGTAATCATGTGTTAGCACAAAGTTATTTCCCCACCTGCTTTCATTTCCGAGTGACCAGCCAATGATGCTTGTGAAATTTTTATCTCGTTCAAACATTCTTTTCGTCCGATCGAGGTAGGCATTCTTCCATGCCGCTTTATCCGATAAGGTTTTTAGTGGATGAAAATCCATTCCATCACATTCAATATTTGGTTCATCAATAACATAAAGTCCATATTGATCACATAACTCATACCATTCTTCCCTGTTGGGATAGTGAGAGGTTCTAACAGCATTGATATTATATTGTTTCATTAGCTTGATATCATCTACCATACTTTGATAGCTGATTACTTTGGCCTTGAACATATCATGCTCGTGTCGGTTCACTCCTTTTATTTTGATGGCTACACCATTTATTTGGAGCATTCCATCTTTAAGTTCAATATTTCTGAATCCAATTTTTCTTGAAATGACTTCAATGATTTGACCCTGCTGATTTTTATGGGTAATAATCAGGGTATATAAATTGGGAGTTTCGGCATTCCATTGCTTTATGTTTGGTATACTTGTTGAAATTGAAACCATACTATCAAAAGAATTTATCATTCTTTTTTTGAATATTGGTTTCAGCTGTTTCGATGGATCGAATAATTCAATTTCTACAACTTCATTTGTTTTGTCGTTTTTGTGAAATGCAACTTCCATTTCAAATTTCCCATGCTGATAGTTGGAATCCAATCCTGCTTTCACATAAAAATCTTGGATATAATTTTTGGGTCTAGCTATAAGCAATACACTTCTTTCAATCCCGCAGAGTTTCCACATGTCTTGGCCTTCTAGGTATGTTCCATCGCTGAACCGAAACACCTGTATGGAGACAGTATTATTCCCTTTTTTTAGGTATCGGGTAATATCGAACTCGGCAGGACTTTTACTGTCTTTACTAAAGCCAATATATGAGTCGTTGATCCATAAGTAGAAAAATGAGTTTACAGCGCCTAGTCTGATGAATATATTTTTTTCGTTCCAACTTTCGGAGAGATGGAAACTGCGTTTGTATGAACCTACTGGGTTGTAGTCTTGCGGAACAAAAGGTGGATCTGGTTTAATCGGATATTCCACATCAGTGAAAATAAATTTGTCGTATCCTTCGGTTTGCCAATTTGATGGCACCCTGATATTATTCCATTTGGATATATCAACATCGGACTTGTAAAAATCTGTCGGTCTTTCTGCCGG
This sequence comes from Sphingobacteriales bacterium, assembly GCA_947472965.1. The sequence continues at coordinate 6,433 of CANJEF010000008.1, read as the reverse complement.
GGTATTAACTAGCTTGAATTTCCATTCTCCGTTGAGCGATTGGACAAAATGCGAGTTTATGTTTTTTAGGGCTGCTTCCTTTTGATGGAACGGAAGAAACCAGGCGTGGGGTTCAACTGTGTTTTCTGATACCCATTCAGGATTTTCCCAATCATTTATTTTGGGTTGTGTATAAGCTGGCATCGCAAATGCCAGGTAACTAATCAAAGTCAGGATGTAAATTTCCTTTTTCATTTTTGTGTTCCTAAAGATATCCGATACTTCATTAAAACCATGAATAAATAAATGCTTCTTCTATTCAAAGTTCAGTCTAACAGAAGTACATTTGTCAATAAAATTAAGATTTATGCAACCCAAATGGAAAGGCGTTTATCCAGCCATCACAACCAAGTTTACTGCAGATGATAAATTAGACATGAACCTTTTTCTGAAAGGCATCCAGGCACAAGTTGATGCTGGTGTGGATGCAGTTATCATTGGTGGTTCACTTGGTGAAGCGAGCACAATCACAGAAGCTGAGAAAGAAGTCCTTGTAAAGGAATCTGTTGCTGCGTTCGGTGATAAAATCCCTGTTTTATTGAATATTGCTGAAGGTTCTACGGCTGAAGCAATACACCAATCGAAACTTGCTGAAATTTGGGGAGCAAATGGTTTGATGTTGTTGCCGCCCATGCGCTATAAGAGTGATGAAAGGGAAACGATCAATCATTTTCTTTCTGTTGCAAAAAATACTTCACTTGAGATCATGATCTATAATAACCCAGTTGATTACAAAATTGATACCACGCCAGATATGTTTGAGGTATTGCTCAAGCAAAAAAATATTGTAGCCGTGAAAGAATCAACACGTGATGTAACGAATGTAACAAGACTTATCAGCCGCTTTGATACTGATTTGAAAATTTTATGTGGGGTAGATACCCTTGCGATGGAAGAGTTGTTGATGGGTGCTGATGGTTGGGTTGCAGGATTGGTTTGTGCATTCCCGGCAGAAACAGTTGCAATCTACCGGTTGGTTAAAGCAGGAAGAATTGCAGAGGCCACAGCAATCTATCGCTGGTTTATGCCTTTGCTTGAATTGGATATCCATCCGAAGTTGGTCCAATATATCAAATTCTGTGAAGCCAAAACCGGATTAGGCAGTGAATACGTTCGTGCACCGAGGTTGGTTCTGGAAGGTGAAGAGAGAAGGCGTGTTGAACATATCATCGATACAGCATTGGCTGTTAGGCCAACATTACCTGATTACAAATCCATTGTTATATAGTTCCCATATTTTTTTAGTGATCAGAAAATAAAATACCATGTCTGAATTTAAAGATGTTACTGTTGTTGAGGTAAATGAAATTATGAATGCTGCAAAATCAGCGTTTATGGTGATGAAGAAATCATCCCTTGCAAAGCGCGCTGAATTGATGCTTGCAATTGCTGATGGTTTGGAAAACAGCGGTGATGAACTCATTCAGTTGGTGATGTCCGAAACAAATCTTCCTGATGCCAGGCTTCGTGGTGAAAGGGGAAGGACTATCTTTCAATTAAGAAGTTATGCAAAAGCCTGTGTAAAGGGAGATTGGCTTGAAGCAGCGATTGATACAGCTATACCAGATAAAGTCCCTGCTAAACCCGATATCAGAAAGATGTTGGTTCCAATTGGTCCTGTTGTGGTTTTTGGCTCAAGCAATTTTCCTTTTGCGTACTCTACTGCAGGTGGTGATACAGCTTCAGCATTTGCGGCCGGTTGTCCAGTTATTGTGAAAGCACATCCTGCGCATCCCAAAACAAGTGATGCCGTTGCCAACATTATTCATCAGGCAGTTAAACAGTGTGGATTGCCTGCAGCTGTTTTCAGTCATGTCCATGGTGTATCTTTTGAAGTGGGAAAGTCATTGGTTTTGCATCCCAATACAAAAGCAGTTGGATTTACGGGCTCTTTTTCTGGCGGCAAAGCCTTGTTTGATTTGGCTAACCAACGCGATGAACCGATTCCTGTATTTGCTGAAATGGGTAGTGTGAATCCAGTTTTTTTGTTGCCTGAAAAAATCGAATCTGATACTCAAACTATTGCAACTGCTTATGCAGGTTCTATTACGTTGGGTGTTGGACAATTTTGTACCAATCCCGGATTAATCATTGGTATCAAAAGTAAAGCACTTGATGCATTCAAGGATGCATTATCATTACAAATAAAAAGTTTGGTTCCTGGTACTATGTTACATGCGGGAATTTCAAAAGCATATGAAGAAAAAAAGAGTACTGCACTGGCCCAGGAAGGAGTAACGTTGTTGTCAACTGCCGAAGGTGAAGTATCAACTAATCAGGGAAGTCCAACTGTTACAACTGCAAGTGGTTCAACATTCCTTAAAAATAAATTATTGCATCAGGAAGTATTTGGTCCTTACTCACTCGTTATTGAATGTGCGAATAGCGAGGAAATGCTTGCGGTGGCTTCATCATTGGAAGGTCAACTGACCACGACCATCATGGCTACAGAAAAAGACATTGAGAATCACAGCAACCTTTTTGATGTATTATCTGACAAATGCGGCAGGATAATCATGAATGGTGTGCCAACTGGCGTGGAGGTTTGTCTGAGTATGCACCACGGCGGACCTTTTCCATCTAGTACGGATAGCCGTTTTACTTCAGTAGGTGCAGATGCCATCAAGCGATTTGTCCGACCACTTTGTTTTCAAAATTTTCCAAATCAACTTCTCCCTATGGAATTGCAAAATGAAAATCCACTTGGGATTGTGAGAAGGATAAATGACGAAGCGACTCTTTCAAGAATTTCTTGATTTTACTGCCCTAACATTTAAACAAAATCTGACCAACATGAGAATCTATGCTTTGTTTTTATGTTTTCTTTTTTTGACTTTAGCAAGTCGAACGAAAGCACAAGACCTATTGTCCATGATAGATGAACAGGCTCAGCGTTATCCTATAGAAAAACTTCATATTCATTTCGATAAGTCGATTTACAACAAGGAAGAAACCATTTGGTACAAGGCATATATTTATAATGAATCAGCACTCACAAACCTAAGTACTAATTTTTATGTTGAGTGGTATGATACAACCGGTAAGATGATCAAGCAAACGGTTTCGCCGCTATTCCAATATACCGCGAAGGGTTCGTTTGAGATACCTGTTGATTATACTGGAAATTTTATTAGAGTAAAGGCATACACGCGTTGGATGTTAAATGATGATACTGCATTTAGATTTCAACGGGATATTGTGATCAACACTTCAACATCAGTAGTAAAGTCTAAACCAATCAACTATAAAACAACCCTTAATCTGTTTCCTGAAGGTGGATTTTTGATTAATGGACTCACTATGAAAGTGGCGTTCAAGGCAGTTAATCAGTTTGGCTTACCTGTAATTATAAAGGGCGCGCTATTGAATAATAAAAACAAGGTGTTGGACACATTGATAGTTCAACATGATGGAATGGGTTTTTTTAATATCAAAGCATTGGCTGGCGAGACCTATTATGTTCGTTGGAAAGATTCCTATGGGAAGTTGGGTACAACAAAATTAGATATGCCCAAAGCGGAAGGTGCATCGATTTCGTTGGCGAGAACAAATGATAAGGCGTTGGTAAAAATAGAGCGAACCGCCAATGTTCCAGACGAATTCAAGAAAATGAATTTGCTGATTCACATGAACGGCGTTTTGTTATTTAAGGTTGATCTAAATGCGGTTGATAGGACTGTTTTGGACACGCAAATTCCAATTGATGAACTGCAAACTGGTATCCTGCAATTTTCTTTGTTTACTTCAGATTGGATTCCTATTGCGGAGCGAATCATGTTCATCAATAACCGATTGCATGAATTCAGTGCTAAACTTGTTCCGCAACTTACTACGCTAACAAAAAGAGGAAAAAATGTGATTGATGTACTTGTAACAGATACTTCTATTACAAATATGTCTATTTCCATCACCGATGCAAACATCGAATCATCATCCGCCAATACTATCTATTCAGATTTATTACTAAGTGCAGATATCAAAGGTAAAATTCATAACCCGGGCTATTATCTTTCAAGTGATTCTGATAGTGTAACAGCAAACCTTGATTTGGTGATGATGACCAATGGATGGCGCAGATTGGATTGGGAGAAACTCAAGGCCAAGGTTTTTCCTGAACTAACTTATGCTCCCGAAAATGAATTGATGAAGATCACCGGGAAAGTATACGGATTGAAATCAATCTCGCTTCCTGCTGATGTGATGTTGAATTTGGTTGTCTTAAATAAGGATAGCAGCAGAAATATGTATTTTGTTCCTGTTAATAAAGATGGAAGTTTTGAGAATAAAGGCGTTTTCTTTTATGATACATCTAGGGTATTTTATAGTTTCAATCAGAACCCAACGCTGACAAGTCTTGCTCAGGTACAATTCGAAAATGGATTGCTTAGAACAACTGCAAAGAACATTACTTATCAAGATAGCAATAAGCCATTCCTTTGGTCTGATAGCATAGCCAACCAAAAAATGACGTTTTTCTTAGCGCAACAAGAAGATTGGAAACGTCGAAATTCATATAAAACTTTACAGGAGGTTGTCATCAAGGCGAAAGTGAAATCGAAGGAGCAAGTGCTGGAAGAGAAATATGCAACAGGGTTATTTTCTGGTGGTGATGCATACAGCTTTTCGCTATTAGATGATCCTTCAGCAGCTACTGCGATGGATATCATGACTTTCTTACAAGGTAAGGTACCTGGATTGTCTATTGTTACCAATGGATCACAAACTTCGATGAACTGGCGTGGTTCTTCTCCAGATCTTTTTTTGAATGAAATTCCTTCAACAATCGAATCTATTAGAACTGTCTCAGTAAGGGATGTTGCATTCATCAAGGTATTTAGGCCTCCCTTTTTTGGTGCGATGGGAGGGGGAAGTGGAGGAGCAATTGTAGTGTATTTAAGGAAAGGCGGAGATTTTAGTAATACACCCAATCCTGGGAAAGGGATGCCCAATACGATACTGACTGGATATACAAGGTTTAAGGAATTTTATAATCCACAATATGATACCCCTTCAGAGTTTGTAGAGACTGATGTAAGGACAACCTTATATTGGAATCCCTACATCATTACCAATAAAAAAAATCCACGTTATCGGATTCAGTTTTTTAACAATGATTTCAGCAACAAATACAAAGTAGTTTTGGAAGGCATCAATGCTGAAGGCAAATTGACTAGGGTAGTTTCTGTATTTGAATAATAAGTAGTTACATCATACTGATAACTTTAATGTCAACAAAATGAAACATATCCTTTTAGTTGTATTTGTTTGTGTAGCCTCTTCGTTTGCAACTGCACAAAAAATAGATAAATCATTGGATTTGAAAATCAGATCTCTCATTTTAAATTTCAAGGGGGATATCGGTATTTATGTAAAGGATCTGAAAACAAATAAGGTTGTTTCAATCAATGCTGATACTGTTTTTCCTACAGCAAGTATTGTCAAGATTCCTATTTTAATTGGAATCATGAATAAGATACACAACAAGGAGCTCGACTATCATCAGCATCTTACTTGGTATGATACATTGAACTATGACCCGGGAGAGGATATTGTTGCTTACCTGAAACCTGAAACAAAGATTGAATTGAGTAAGGTAATGATGCTCATGATGACCATATCAGATAATACTGGAAGTTTATGGTTACAAAGTATTGCAGGAACTGGTACAAAGGTTAACAGCTTAATGGATCAAATGGGGTATTCAAAAACCAGGGTCAACAGTAGAACTCCCGGTAGGGAAAGGGATAGGACTTCTTATGGTTGGGGACAAACCACCCCTGCAGAAATTGCACAAATTGTGGAAGATATTGTTGAAGGAAAAATGATTAGCACGGACGCAAGTGACAGGATGATGCGTATCATGGGCAAGCAATATTGGGATGAGGAAGGGCTGTCCTCAATACCGCCGGATATATATGTCGCATCAAAAAATGGAGCTGTAGATGCAAGTAGGAGTGAAGTAATGTACGTGAAGGGGAAACACCCCTATTTGTTCAGTATTTTCACCAAAAATAACAAGGATACCAGCTGGACTTTCAATAACGAGGCTTGGGTTTTAACTAGAAAATTGTCAAAATTGATTTGGAATTATTATAATTAAGTAGTTCCGTCTGGATCATTATATCACCGCTACCACCCTGGGCAACATTTTATATTAAATTAATTATCAATTATTTATGTTTATTACAAAACCGGTTTTGGGTTTGATAATCGTAAAAATACCATAGCGCTCCTTTTTTTTCTCGTTTTCGGGGTGAAAAATACAATAATAGGACAATAAGCTTCGTTTTAATGATCTGGGACAAAACCCCAATCAAATGAAAACAAGTAAGTTTAGAAGTGGTTTTTATTTTATTGTTGCCATGAGCATCCTTTTTCAACTAGCGTTGAAATC
>CANJEF010000007.1 GCA_947472965.1 Sphingobacteriales bacterium | reverse complement strand
CCATACCTTCCACCGAGGTCAATCTCCAGCCAATCTTTCCAATTGAACTCAAATTTTCCACCTTGGGCCAAGAGTAAATTCTTGCCAACATTCTGCACATTATCAATCAGGCTGACATTGTGATTCAAATTTACAGAACCATTTACTGAAAGCACATAGGTTCTGTTATTCCAGGGTTTACTGAAATTATAGAAACCGGTAACATTATAATACCCGTTAACATTATCATATGTTGTAAGCTGTGATCCACCTGCACCAATGCGAGAGGTATTGTTTACAATTTGGTTTTGTATAAAATTATAATTCGCTCCTGCAAAAAATGTTTTTCCTGAAGTAAAATTCAAGTTGTTATAAAACAAGCTGAAAAAGTGATTCTGAGATGGCTTAAGCAATGGATTTCCCAAGGTTTGGTACTGCGGATTTGAAACATCTTTTACCGGCTGAAGTTGTGTAAAAGTGGGGAGTACCGCATTGGCAAAATAATTAAAGTTGATGTTTTTGGTGCGTGTGAAATTATACGCTAACCGTGCCGTAGGGAAAAAATTCTGTCTAACAATTGGCGTATATGCGCTATCCCTTGATAGTGAATACCCCTTTTGTGAAACCGGCTGGGCACTTACTCCGATGGAATAATTGTATTTCTTTTTTACCGTGCGGATATTTGCCCCAATACGCTGATTTAAAAAATCAGTTTCAAAAGCATTACTCAGTTGATTTGAAAAGGACTTAATTCCAAGTGAATCGATAAGATAGGTGCTTCGGTCGTTACTTGAAAAGGATTGTCCGTAACTGTAAATGAAATCAACAAACCTGTCTTTCATAATTGGTTCGGAGTAATTGAAACGCATATTGAAATTATCACCTTGGTTATTGGTGTTGACAAACTGCTTCAACAAAATGAAATTTGAAAATGGCAGTACATTGTTTGTAAGGTTCAATTTATCACTTTCGCCATCTGTTGTGTTATATCCCCCGGAGATATTTACAGAAAGATTACGACCACGCTTTCTGAATTTGTGATTGAAGATGAGGTTTCCATTAAAGTTGGGAGATGAAGACAAAGATGTATCCCTATTGTAGCCTTTACTTGTAAGCACAGTCAGGTCGCGGTAAAAATCAAAATCAGAAGAAGAAAAATTATTGCTTTTGCGGGTATTCAATTCAGGAACAAATTTGATGTAGTTAAAAGAATCAATATTCCATTCCAGGTTAACAGAGACCCGGTGGTTTTGGCTTTCATTCAATGAGCTAGTTGCCTGGTGATTCAAAAAAGTGCTATTCTGAAAAAAGTTTTGAGAAGCAACATCCCTGATAATATCTGTGGAGCGGTTCGAAAAACTATAATTGCCATAAATAGAACCCTTTTTTTCCTTAAAATCATTTCTGAAATTAGCACCCAATGATTGGGTTGTCCTAAGACCCTCCTCACCACCGATGCCCGATTGGTTATTGCCTCCAACGTTTACCTGAATACCCCTTCCGCCAAATCCACCACCTCCCCCATTTCCACCACTGTTGTTTCCATCAAAATTAAATGTGCTGGAATTGGTGTTGTTGGCTCCACCAAAAACAGAAAACTGGGTATTGTTATTGAAGAAATTCATATTGGCTGTCCCTTGGTATCTGTCATTGTTTCCTGCCCCGACTGTACTTCGACCGAAAAAGCCCCTATTCCTATCTTTTTTGAGTTGCAGGTTTATTATTTTATCTGGCTCGCCATCTTTAATTCCTGATGCATTTGCCAGATCCCCGTAATCATCAATTACTTGAACCTTATCAATCATGTCTGCAGACAATTCACGGGTGGCTGTTTTAGGATCACCGCTGAAGAAATCTTTTCCATTTACCCGTACCTTACTAACTGTTTTGCCTTGTGCAGTTATATTTCCGCTTTTATCCACCTCTATTCCAGGCATTTTCTTAAGAAGGTCTTCCACCATGGCATTGGGCTTCAACCGAAAAGAGTCGGCCTTATATTCTACTGTATCCTCTTTTACAATGATGGGAGGGACAGAAACAATTATTTCCTGAAGAGACGAGTATGCCGGCAGTAATTTTATCTCACCAATTGATAAAGATTGCTCACCATCGGGAATCGAATAGACCCGCTTTTCTGTTCCAAATCCAATACTTGTAATAAGCACAGTGAATTTGCGCGACGCAATTCCCTTAACCAAAAAGAAACCAACATTATTGGAGGCTGTCTTGAGGGTATCTTTTCCACCTTCTACAAAAATTCTTAGGGAAGCCCTGGCCACAGGATTTCCAACCGAATCCACCAATTTTCCGTTTGTCTGTAATACCTCTTGGGAAAAAACCTGCGAAGAAATGGTCAAAAATGCAAAAACCAGCCTTAAAATCCTACTCATATTATTGGAATTGTTCATTAGGTGCCAAAGTTACTTGTTTGCCTTCGTGACAACCCCGAAAACATTAGACTTGACAATAACAAACCATATAAATTTCAAAAAAACAAGAAAAATCTGTAAAAAAGCAACTGTTATGTACAATTGAATTGATTCCCATGAAATTAAGAAGTCAACTTATAGGCTGTTCCACAATCATTCAAGCCATCTATTACCAAAAATTTGGGTTAATTTCGCCAATTCAAGAATGAAATAAAGAGAAAAATATGTTGAAGTTTATTTCGAAAATATTCGGTGGAAGCAAATCAGATAAAGATGTTGAAAAAATCAGGCCCCTTGTTGCCAGGGTGAATGCCCATTTTCATTCCTATGCTACCCTAACAAATGATCAACTAAGGGGCAAGACCATCGAATTTAAGGAACGTATAAAGGTCTCCCTAAATGACATCGATAAGGAAATTGAAGAGCTTAATATGCAGGTGGAAGCATTGCCTACTGAAGATATAGTAGGGAGGGATGAGATTTACAAGCAGGTTGACGAGGTAAAGAAAAAGAGGAATGATGAAATAGAAAAAATATTGGAAGGCATTCTACCTGAAGCCTTTGCTGTTGTTAAAGAAGCAGGTCGACGTTTTAAAGAAAATGATGAGTTGATTTCAACGGCTTCTGCTCTTGACAAGGAATTGGCAATCAAAAAAGATTATGTAAAAATACAAGGTGACCAGGCGATCTTTTCTACAAGCTGGATGGCTGCAGGCAATCTGGTAAATTGGAACATGGTGCACTATGATGTACAGTTGATTGGTGGTGCCGTATTGCACAGTGGCAAGATTGCAGAAATGGCAACCGGTGAAGGTAAAACGCTTGTCTCCACATTGCCTGCATACCTCAACGCGCTAGCAGGAGCAGGGATGCATATTGTAACCGTAAATGATTATTTGGCCAGAAGGGACTCTGAATGGAATGGAACACTTTTTGAATGGTTGGGCTTAACAGTAGATTGTATCGATAAACACCAACCACATTCTGACGCCAGAAGAAATGCATATTTAGCAGACATCACGTATGGGACCAACAACGAATTTGGTTTCGATTATTTGCGCGATAACATGGTACATTCTCCTGACGAGATGGTACAACGTAAGCACCACTATGCCATGGTAGATGAGGTGGATAGTGTATTGATTGACGATGCCAGAACACCGCTCATCATTTCAGGGCCAGTGCCAAAAGGAGATGATCAGCAATTTCATATTCATAAGCCCAGAATTCAACAATTGGTTGAAGTTCAAAAGCAAGTGGTGTTAAAATCGCTTCAGGAGGCAAAAAAAATGATAGCGGAAGGCAAGGATGGTCCTCAAGAAGGAGGCCTTCAACTATTTAGGGCCTTTAGGGGTTTGCCAAAGCATACTGCATTGATCAAATTACTCAGTGAACAAGGGGTTAGGGTGACACTTCAAAAAACAGAAAACTTCTACCTTTCCGAGCAGCAAAAGAGAATGCCTGAAGTGGATGAAGAACTTTATTTCCACATCGATGAAAAAAACAACCAGGTTGAGCTAACGGATAAAGGTTTGCACTACATCACCAAAGGTGGTGAAGACCCTAATTTCTTTGTGCTTCCTGATCTTAGCATTGAAATTGCAGAAATTGAGAATAGCAAAGAGAGTGATGATACAAAGATTAACCAAAAGGAAGGGCTGATTCAGGAATATTCCCAAAAAGCAGATCGTATTCACACGGTACAACAATTGCTCAAGGCATATACTGTTTTCGAAAAAGATGTTGAATATGTGGTCATCGATGGACAGGTAAAAATCGTTGATGAACAGACCGGCCGTATCATGGAAGGCAGAAGATATAGTGATGGGTTGCATCAAGCAATTGAAGCAAAAGAAAATGTAAAGATTGAAGCGGCAACGCAAACCTATGCAACCGTTACACTTCAAAACTATTTCAGGATGTACCACAAGCTCGCGGGCATGACAGGTACTGCTGAAACAGAAGCTGCAGAATTATGGAACATCTACAAGCTTGACGTGGTATCAATACCAACCAACTTGCCGATGACCCGAGTAGATAATGAAGATCTTGTTTTTAAAACAAAAAGGGAGAAATTCAAGTCCGTAATTGATGAAATAGAAATCCTTCGCAATGCAGGTAGGCCTATTCTTGTGGGTACAACTTCAGTAGAGGTATCTGAACTCTTAAGCAGGATGCTTCAACAGAAAAAAATTCCACACAATGTACTTAATGCCAAACAGCACGCAAGGGAAGCACAAGTAATTGCTGAAGCTGGATTGGCAGGCAATGTGACCATCGCAACCAACATGGCTGGTCGTGGTACAGACATTAAACTTGGCGAAGGTGTTAGAGAGGCAGGTGGACTTGCGATCATAGGAACAGAAAGACATGAAAGCAGGCGAGTTGACAGACAATTGAGAGGGCGTGCTGGCCGACAAGGCGACCCGGGAACATCACAGTTTTATGTTTCACTAGAAGATGACTTGATGAGGATGTTTGGAAGTGACAGGATTGCATCACTGATGGACAGAATGGGATATAAAGAAGGAGAGGTTATTCAACACAGCATGATCACTAAGAGTATTGAAAGGGCTCAGAAAAAAGTTGAAGAAAACAACTTTGGTATACGCAAAAGATTGCTTGAGTATGACGATGTGATGAACAAACAACGAAATGTGGTTTACAGCAAAAGACAACATGCGCTTTTTGGAGAACGATTGGCCTTGGATATTGATAATGCATTTTATAGTGTATCCTCCACACTTGCAAACCAATTTGCCGGAACGAAAGAATTTGAAGGATTCCGATTGTCGGTGATTATCCATTTTAGTATCGATACATCAATCACTGAAGAGGATTTGGAAAAGGGTAATATCACTCAATTAACAGATCAATTGTATGATGAAGCCATCCAACATTACAACACAAAAAAATTAATGCTTGCTAAACAATCACTTCCTGTATTTCAGAATGTGAGGCTTACGCAAGGAAAGCAAATCGTAAATGTATTGGTGCCATTTACTGACGGCAAAAAAACAATTACCGTATTAACAAACCTGGAGAAGGCCATCAACAGCAAAGGGTCAGAAATGGTTGGCTCCTTAGAGAAGAGCATTACACTTGCCATTATCGACAACAGTTGGAAAGAGCACTTGAGAGGAATGGATGATTTGAAGCAAAGCGTTCAAACAGCGGTATACGAGCAGAAGGATCCATTGGTTATTTACAAACAAACCGCGTTCCAACTATTTGCTGAAATGGATGCAGAAGTAAACAAGGAAATTGTTTCATTCATTTGTCATGCTGGATTACCAATAGAGCAAGGTGCAAATATGTTGAGAGAAGGAAGAGAGAGCAGGACCGACATGAGCAGCATGAAGATTCGCAAAGATGAGATTGGGGATGGCCAAGCTGCCCAGCAACTTGGAGGAGATAATGAATATCATGACCCATCAGAATCTATCAAGCAAGAACCAGTGCGGGTTGGACCGAAAGTTGGAAGGAATGATCCTTGTCCTTGTGGAAGTGGAAAAAAATTCAAGGCCTGTCATGGCAAGGACCAATAATTATTAAGCACAATAATCACCATTGTGTCTTTTAGAATATAACTTGATCTAAAATCTATAGTGGAGATGGAGATGATTTTAAAAGATAAAATAAAAAAATTGTCTGCCTCGTATTTTGAAAAATACCAGCAGGTCAGGCAACATCTTCATGCCCATCCTGAATTAAGTTATCAGGAATTCAACACGTCGTTGTTTGTACAATCAAAGTTGAAAGAGTTAGGCGTTCCTTTTTCTGTAATGGCAGGAACAGGTGTTGTGGGTATAATTAAAGGAAGGCCTTCAGATAGGGTTATTGCATTAAGGGCAGATATGGATGCACTTCCCATTCAGGAAGAAAATAACGTGCCATATGCTTCAACCATCAAAGGTGTGATGCATGCTTGTGGTCATGATGTACATACTACATGCCTGCTTGGTGCAGCTGAAATATTGACTGAGTTGAAGGACGAATGGGATGGTACAATCAAACTTATTTTTCAACCCGGAGAAGAAAAAAATCCAGGTGGTGCAAGCATCTTAATCAAGGAGGGCGTACTTGAAAATCCCTCACCACAAGCTATTTATGGATTGCATGTACACCCATTACTTGAAACAGGCAAGTTGAGTTTCCGCTCGGGAAAGGTGATGGCCAGTGCAGATGAACTCTACATCACAATCAAAGGCAAGGGCGGTCATGCAGCTTCACCTCATCTCACAACAGATACCATACTAACGGCATCCCAGCTGGTGGTTGCATTGCAACAGGTGGTGAGCAGAAATAATGACCCCTTCTCCCCTTCAGTACTTTCTATCTGTTCCTTTCAAGGGGGACATACAACCAATGTGATTCCTTCTGAAGTAAACTTAAAAGGAACGTTTAGGGCAATGGATGAAACATGGCGCTTTGAGGCCCATAAAAGAATAGAGGAAATTGTTGAAAATATTGCAAAAGCAAATAGAGCCGTAATTGAACTTAAAATAGATATTGGATACCCTGCGGTTTACAACGATCCTTCACTATGCAATCAGGCGAGATTACTTGGTGAAGAATTTATTGGAAATGAGAATGTGGAAGAGTCTGAATTAAGAATGGGAGCAGAAGACTTTGGTTATTATTCTCAACAAATTCCGGGCTGTTTCTTCAGGCTGGGAACTGGCAACAAGAAAAAAGGTATTAGCTCAGGCGTACACACACCTACTTTTGACATCGATGAAAGAGCGATTGAAATCGGAATGGGAATAATGGCTTTTTTAGGAGCCTCAAAATAATTTTATGCAAAAGAAACTTAGGAAAGAAGAAGCACTGGAATATCATTCAAAAGGTAGACCAGGCAAGATAGAAGTCATTCCAACAAAGGAAGCCAAAACACAACGCGATCTTTCACTTGCATACTCTCCAGGTGTTGCTGAACCTTGTCTGGAGATTGCTGCGAATCCTGAAAACGTATATAAATACACTGCAAAAGGGAATTTGGTGGCCGTTATCAGCAATGGAACAGCAGTACTCGGACTGGGAGATATTGGACCAGAGGCAGGTAAACCAGTCATGGAAGGGAAGGGTGTGCTTTTCAAGATATTTGCAGACATCGATGTGTTTGACATTGAGATTGATGAGAAAGATCCTGAGAAATTTGTGGAGATAGTCAAAGCACTGCAACCAACTTTCGGAGGTATCAACCTAGAGGATATCAAGGCCCCTGAGTGTTTTTATATTGAAGAGAAGCTGAAGGAAAAAATGAAAATCCCGGTGATGCATGATGACCAGCATGGGACGGCGATCATCAGTGCGGCAGCCTTGCTCAATGCATTGGAACTTCAGCATAAAAAAATATCAGAAGTATTGATACTCGTAAATGGAGCTGGCGCAGCAGCCATGGCTTGTATTGAAATTTATATGGCATTGGGTGCAAAGAGGGAAAATGTATTGATGTTTGATTCCAAAGGGTTGATACAACATAAGAGAAAAGACCTTGATGATAGAAAGCAACGATTTGCCGTAGAAAGGGATGATATTAGTCTTGAAGATGCCTTTAGCGGCGCAGATGTTTTCATAGGATTAAGCAAAGGGAATGTGGTATCAAAGGAGATGATAAGAAGAATGGCAGAAAGACCCATTGTGTTTGCAATGGCAAATCCTGATCCGGAAATCACTTGGGAAGATGCCACGTCCGTAAGAAATGATATCATCATGGCTACGGGAAGGTCAGACTACCCCAACCAGGTTAACAATGTGCTCGGATTCCCATACATCTTTCGCGGTGCATTGGATGTAAGAGCCACTAGCATCAACGAAGCCATGAAACTGGCAGCTGTAAAGGCATTGGCAGAACTTACAAAATCTGCTGTGCCAGATATTGTGAACATGGCATACAATGAAACAACCATTGCATTCGGACCAAATTATATCATTCCCAAACCATTGGATCCAAGGCTCATCAGCACCATTTCACCAGCTGTTGCAAAAGCTGCAATGGATAGTGGTGTGGCACAAAAAACAATAGATGACTGGGATGCATATAAAATTGAATTAAATAAACGACTGGGCATCGACAATCAACTGGTTCGTGCACTTGGCAGCAAGGCAAGAAAAGATCCCAAGCGGGTAGTCTTTTCAGATGCAGAAAATATCAAAGTGTTGAAAGCGGCTCAGCTAGCTGCTGATGAAGGCATCGCGATACCAATTTTGCTTGGAGATCCAAAAGTAATTAAAGAGTTGGCCGAAGCAAATGCAGTGTTCATTGAAGACATGCTTATCATCAATCCGAAGGGAGATGAAATGGAAGCAAAGAGACAACAATACGGTGAGATCTATTTCAAAAAAAGACAACGGCGTGGAGTAAATAAATATGAAGTATCCAAGAAAATGAAAGACCGCAATCATTTTGGATGCATGATGGTGGAATGTGGTGATGCAGATGCGATGATTTCCGGATTGAGCAGAAACTATCCTGAAACCATCCGCCCGGCCATTCAAATTATTGGCACGGAGGAAGGGGTAAGTAAAATTGCAGGCATGTACATCATGCTAACTAAAAAGGGACCTCTGTTTTTGGCAGATACTACGGTTAATTTCAATCCAACGGCAAATGAATTGGCTGACATCACCATGATGGTTGCCAAGGAAGTAAAATCATTGGGGATTACTCCACGAATCGCGATGTTGAGTTACTCTAATTTTGGGAGCAGCGATACACCAGAAGCCATCTTGGTTCGTAATGCAAGAAAAATAGTAAAAGAGAGAAATCCTTCTTTGATTGTGGATGGGGAAATGCAAGGTATCGTGGCATTCAACAAAGAGATCATGAAAGAGAATTATCCATTTTCTGAATTGGCCGACAACGGAGAAGTAAATACACTTATTTTCCCGAACCTCAGTGCAGGCAACATTGCGTACAACCTATTGCAAGAAGTTGGAGGAGCGGATGCGATTGGACCAGTATTGCTTGGACTGAAAAAACCAGTACACGTTTTGCAACTTGGATCTTCCATCCGAAGCATCTTGAACATGGTTATGATTGCTGTTATTGACGCACAGTATAAAATGCAAAAGGGCAATAAACAATAGTCCTTTTTTAATGGACTAAGAATTCTTAATTTGGGAAACAATAATTTAAAATGAATATTTTCACAAAACTGGGAGAATTTCTGTTGATGCTGAAAGGCATGTTCACCAAACCGGAGAACTTAAAAATTTATTGGAAAGAATTAATGCATCAGTGTGTTGAACTTGGAATAGGTTCTCTTGGCATCGTGTCAATCATCTCCGTTTTCATTGGTGCCGTATCCACTTTACAAACATCTTATCAATTTGTTTCTCCAATCATCCCACGATCGGTCATTGCACAAATTGTGAGAGACAGCGTTATTCTTGAATTTGCGCCAACCATTACCTGTATTGTTTTAGCCGGTGTAGTGGGGAGTAAAATTTCAAGTGAGCTCGGTAACATGCGGGTGAGCGAGCAGATCGATGCTTTGGAAATTATGGGGATCAATACCAAGGGATATCTCATTTTTCCAAAAATCATGGCTGCACTAATCATGATTCCACTGCTTGTTATCATTGCCATGGTGTTAGGCATCTGGGGTGGCCGTTTTGTAGGTGACTTGACTGGCATACTTCCACACGAGATATATGACAAGGGGTTGGTTGAATCCTTTCTTCCCTACAACGTCAATTTTGCGCTCACAAAAGCATATACCTTCGCATTCATCATCACAGGAATACCGGCCTATTTTGGCTACAATGTGAAAGGCGGTGCATTAGAAATTGGCAGGGCTAGCACAACAGCCGTTGTAACAAGTTGTATCATGATTTTACTGGCAGATTATTTATTGGCCGCAATACTCCTATAAAAGAACAACATGATTTCAATCAAAAATATTCAAAAGGGGTTTTCCGGAAAAACAATCATCGACAATGTTTCATCTGAATTTGAAACAGGAAAGTGCAACCTGATTATTGGTGCGAGCGGAAGTGGAAAAACCGTGCTGATGAAATGTCTTGTGGGACTGATACAACCCGATGCTGGTGAGATTATTTACAATGGTGAAAATTTTTCAACCATGAATCAAAACCAGAAAAAGGAAATGAGAAGAAAGATTGGGATGCTTTTCCAAGGGTCTGCATTGTTTGATAGCATGACCGTTGAGAAAAACATACTCTTTCCATTGGATATGTTCAGCAACGACACCCGTGCCGAAAAACAAAAACGGGTTGACGAAGTGCTCGACAGGGTTAATTTGAATGATGCCAACAAAAAATTCCCTGCAGAAATCAGTGGTGGAATGAAAAAGCGGGTGGGTATTGCCAGGGCCATTGTATTGAACCCCGAATACCTTTTTTGTGATGAGCCCAATTCAGGACTGGACCCACAAACATCGCTTGTTATAGACAAACTAATAAAAGAAATAACCACAGAATATAATATTACTACTGTTGTCAACACCCATGATATGAATAGTGTGATGGAAATTGGTGACAAAATCATGTATATGTACCAAGGGAAAAAAGAGTGGGAAGGTACAAACCAAGAAATCATTTTTAGCAAGAACGATAAACTGAATAATTTCATTTTCGCCTCCGAATTTCTAAAAGATGCCAAAGACATGCGTATGCTAGAAATCAAGGGAAAAATTGATAATAATAGGGATATGGATAAAATCTTAAATGGCTAAAAATCAAACCAGCCGCAATCAGTTGAGTTTTGTCTCTGGCTAGCAACAAACCTCTTTTGCGACTTCCCTCCTTTTAATTAACTTCGCCCCACATAAATCATTATACACTATGTCAGTTCTCGTCAATTCTTCTTCCAAGGTTATAGTTCAGGGTTTCACCGGAACAGAAGGAACCTTCCATGCTACCCAAATGATTGAATATGGAACGAACGTTGTTGGTGGGGTTACTCCTGGAAAGGGAGGAAGTCTGCACCTTGAAAGACCTGTATTCAATACAGTTGCAGATGCTGTTAGTAAAACAGAAGCCAACGTAAGCATCATTTTCGTGCCCCCTGCATTTGCTGCTGATGCCATTCTTGAAGCTGCTGAAGCGGGAATAGCGTTGGTTGTATGCATTACAGAAGGCATTCCGGTTCAAGACATGGTTAAGGTTAAACATTACTTACAAGGCACTCACACCAGATTGATAGGGCCCAATTGTCCTGGTGTTATTACAGCTGGACAATGTAAAGTTGGGATCATGCCCGGTTTCATTTTCAAGGCAGGAGAAATAGGAATCGTTTCAAAGTCAGGTACCCTTACATATGAAGCTGCAGATCAAATTGTAAAGGCAGGCATGGGCATTACAACAGCCATTGGCATTGGCGGTGACCCTATCATTGGAACCCCAACAAAAGATGCTGTTGAGTTGCTGATGAACGATCCCGAGACAAAAGGAATTGTCATGATTGGCGAAATAGGTGGAGGCATGGAAGCTGAAGCAGCAAAGTGGATCAAGGAACATGGCACCAAACCAGTTGTTGGTTTTATAGCTGGTCAGACCGCACCTCCCGGTAGAAGAATGGGGCATGCTGGTGCTATTATTGGTGGATCTGAAGATACTGCAGAAGCAAAAATGAAGATCATGCGTGAATGTGGTATTCATGTGGTTGATAGTCCAGCAGATATTGGCAAAACAATGGCTGCCGCGATGGGAATCAAATAAAAT
>CANJEF010000006.1 GCA_947472965.1 Sphingobacteriales bacterium | reverse complement strand
TAAAGGCATGGGCCTGCTTAAATTTATCTAGATGATTGCGTGCATGCTCTTGATAGTCTTTATCAAGACCTTCTGTTCCCCTATATGCCGCAAGTCCTTTTCTCTGATCATCATCGAGTTGATGGCGGCTATTAACTTTTTCTATCGGATTACCTTTGGCGTCCCTTTCCCCATCTTTGGCTACATGTGCCATTTTGCGATTCCCTTTGTCGTCCACACCTGCCTGCTCAAATTGTGAACGGTCTTCCCAATCTCCACCGGTCAGCCTTTTTCTGCGTGTTTCTGTTGCGGCCTGATCATGAATGGCTTCTGGAACCCCAGCTTTTGTTATCTCTTCATCAACCCTTTTTATGTTACCCACAACCACATTCTTCATTTTCCCAAAATTTGCTTTGGCACGCTCGCTCTCTTCTTCAGTGTTCAAGCGAGGATCTTCTGTCCCGTCCTCCTCCAATTGTGCAACTTGATTCGGAAAATATTTATTATTTGCCCTGGCCTGTAACTGAGCCAACCCTTTCATTTGTTGACTTTGGTCTGCCATTCCCTGAAAAGACTTTAGTTGTGTAGCTTTCTGGGTATTGTTTGCCAAATTTTGAAGTTTACGCTGAAAAACCGCTGCGGGACGATTGTCAGTGTACTCAAAAGCTTGTTCGCCTCCACCTTGCGATTGACTAACCGAGGGGGAGGCCGTTTGATTTTTATTTTCTTGCGATTTGTCAGCGTGGGCGTTCAAATATGATACTTTTAATGAATTGTAAGGAAACTGCTTTTTAAAAAAGAAAAGAAAAGCTATTAAACCAGGTATTTTATTACATAAATGGGCTCTTTCCCCCTCTTTTTGGTCAAAAATCAGCCAAAATCATGAAAAAGCACTTCAACGATACCTAAACTAATATTGAGTAAAGTTGAGCAGTATTTACCTCGAATAGGTGAAGTAGCTTAACTCGAAAAACTAATTTTCTGATTGTGTTTTTCCTTAAAAACCGGTAAAATAACTTTCATAGACTCAAAATTAGCATCAATGAGCTCCTTTAATTGAGCATCTATTTTAAACAGGTTGATCTCAACCTCTGTTTTCAAATACAGTACTTGATTCTCAACATCAATCTCTAAATGACCAATTTTCAATGTTTGATTGAGTTGGTTAATATCTTCCAACAATAGTCCGGTAATATTTTCGGCTGACTGGTAAGAAACAGAGGAATAGACAATGAGTTTATGGCCATCATCTGATGTTCCTATTTCAACATTCCAACTATCATCATTAAATGTTACCGTAAAATAATAACAATCATTTTCTTCATCTATGGGAATTTGATGGGTGCTGAGATAATCTTCAATGATCGTACTTAAATCAATTTTCGTTTCGCCGCCAACCTTGGAAATAAAACCACCGATTATATTTTCCAAATTATCATCATCCATCTTATTATTCACCCCAAGCTCAACGATATCAGACAAGACTTCATTTAAATTATTCTCAGATTCCTTTGTTAGCTCTTGCCCTACAGTGGCTCGTTTCAATGAAAAATTCATTAGTGCCTCATCCAATGTACCAGGAATTTTACCTTCCCTGCGCAAAGAAAAAAATGTTTCATATTTTTTTTTATCTGCCTCGAATCTCAAAATATTCCACTTGTTTGGAATCAACTCAAACTCTTCCCCTTCTTTAAAATGATCCGCATGGTTTTGCTCAGCAATGATGCTGATTACTCCCTCACCAAAAGTAGTAGGGAGATCAACCTCGAAAAAATTCTCTTGAAAATTATATAGCCGATCCTTTTTTATTGCTAATAATTCGTCTGGAGAGATGGGATATTTTAAAACAACTGACCCCTTGCTGTATTCGATATTAGCATTCTTGATTTTCATGAAATTTGTTGACTTTAAACAATCTCTTCAAGGCCTTTACTTAACTCCCCTGCCACACCTGTTACCGCCTCACTAACTGCAGGTACTAACGCGTTGTTCTCCTTGTCTTTTTCATTTACTTGCTCGCCACTCAATGTTGTAGATGGAGCATTGGCCTTTGAAAACTTCTTAACCAATGGTATCAGTTTTGCACCGGATTTACTGGCTTTTTCTTTTGTTGTTGCATAAGACTCTTCAATAAGTTTCGTTTCAGCAGATCCTGCACTGGCTGTCTTTCTACCATCTTTACCTATCCTTCTGTTTTTGTTAATAGATTGGTTATATTTCATATTATTATTGGCCATCGACTTATCAGCATTTGATAAGCCTGCATTGGCAGCCCCTCCAATCAAAGCATTTGCGCCAATTACTCCACCTGCCTGGGTAGACATGTCTTCAATTTTTGTTGTCATTGACAACTCCGGTCCATCGGTAGGATTGAGTTTGCTTGACAGCATTTTAGATGGGTCAATCAAGTTTTCAGCTTGGAATTTATCCTCCCCTGTTATCTTTTCTCTGGCAATATTGATTCCAACGGTACCTACAGCGAAGGATCCGCCTTCAGTGAATGTACTAACCGCAGATTTTTTTGTTTCACCCGCAAGTTCAGAGAACAATGCAGGGTTGTCATTCATCATTTGTGCAACACCATTCAACAACCCTCTAAGTACTGTAATGCTTGACATCACAAGTCCAATATAATAGGATATCGTTCCACACCATGCGGCAACAGCAGCCATTGGTGGTGCTACCGCTGTAAGCAACCCAGACCAGATGCCAAGGGAAGAAAATATTCCCTTTACAAAGCCAAGAAACCGTTTACCTGCTTCCAGTCCAAGTGAAAGGGCAGAAAATATTCCACCTGCCGTACCCATTCCTTTTCTAGCATCCATTTTTGCATCGAACTCTCCTTTAATCTCCCCCATTTGAGCCAGCGGTCCTTGTAAATCAAAATACCCAGCCCTAGATTCGAATTTTTCATTTGTTGCCTCTTCAGTATCCGTATCTACTGTAAAGTCTTCTTTTGAATTAAACCCTCTTTTATCAAGGTTTTTCTTCATATTCCCCATTCCAAGGGTTACAATTTTGAATGCAGCACCAGCAGCTCCATAGCCAATGGAAGTTATAATACTCATGGTTTTGCTGTTCACCCTTTCTTCATCCATTAACTTATCCTTTTGCTCTGCTGCTTTCTCTTTTCTCTTGGTTACTTCAAATTTACGTGCCTTGGCAAACTTGTAAATGTCTGCAGCATCTTTGTTGGTTTCTTTGTTATGCTCACCATCTTTCAATTTTTCCAGTTGGTTATAATACATTTCCACAATTACCCTATCCGCAGCAGTTTCTTGAATTCTTCTCTTGCTGACTCTTGCAGCAGACAGAGATGATTTTTTATAAGCCAGAATAGCGCTTTCTTGTAACTTACTATCCTTCATTACTTTCCCTTTGAAAGCACCTCTATAAACAGAATCTGCATGTGTGTTCAGTTTCTGTAATTCCTCTTCGTTCCCTTTGGCTTTGCCCAATTGATTGGCGAAAAATGTATTTACTGCAGCATCCCCACTGATATAATTATCTGCCTGTTGAAGCGATCCTTCGTTACCTTGAACATCTTTAACTATATCAATCAGCTTTCCCTTCATCACACCGATGAATCCACCTGGCATAGCAGAATGATAATCATCTCCCTCCTTGTATTTTTCTACCTTTTCTTCCTGGTCTTTGTTGTACACTTCCCTTTCTGCTTCATTCTCCTCCACATCTTCCTCCGCCGTTTCTTCCTCTGTTTTAGGAGATTCTGCCAATGCTTCCGGTTTATCAGCTTCAGCTCCCAATGCCACCGGTGCGGTTGGCTCAGCAGAATTCGATGATTCCAACGATTGCAGGATTTTCTCTATCGATATCCGCTTTGTTTTTTCATTTCGATCTTCAGATTTATCCTTTACTTTGGAAGCATTTTTCGCCAACCACTCTTTGCCTAATCGAATGATTTCCGGTTTTAATTTTTGTTGCTCATCATCGGTTTTGGCTGCATTAAATTTTTCAACCTCTTTTTGCAGTTTGGTATGGGTGGTTTCTGTATCACCAAAAACACTGAATAATCCCTTGAATTTAGAAGTAAGGGTTTGTGTGCCTTCCAGATTCAATTTCTGAACTAGCTGAAATGTATCGGATCCCGATCCTGTAGCATCTTTTATCCCTTTAGCCTGAGCTACGCCTGCATTTGATCTTCCGGTTTGCAAAGCCTTGGCTCCCATCACATCGGCTTCTGTCTCTAATTTTTTATCGTCATTTACGGGAATTGAACCCATCAACTGTGTTGTTGGTTGCACCCTTCCTTTTTTCTGTTGAGCAACATGCCATGCCTCATGCGGAACATGTTTCTCTTGTCCTGATGCTACATGAATGTCTGACCCTTGTGCATAGGCATGGGCTGATAATTGAGCAGGTTTATTGCTATTATAGTTAACCTTCACATCCTCCATTGACACACCAGATAATTGCTCTACACCTGATTTCAATTCATTTGGTAGACCTGTATTATTCGGTTTTTCAGCAGTTTGCTCCGCCAATTGGGCCGTTTCCCCGTCAAACTTGCCCTGTATAACCTCATTTTCAACACCTTGTAATTGGGCGGTTTCACCTTCCGGCTTTGCTTCAACGGGTGATTTTTCTTTTTGAATTGACTGCAGATCATTGCTTGAACCATTGGCCATTTCATCAAAAGCCATCAGCTGTGTAGCTGCTTTCCCACTGTTTGCCAACGTAGAAAAAAAGTCGGTTTTTTTATGCTCCGAACGCTCACTCTGTAATTGAGCAGTTTGGTCTCCTCCTTTAACTTCTTCAGCTTGTCGTTTTGAAGAATTTTTTTGGGGTTTGGATAACTTTTTATCTGCGTTGAGTAACATAATAATGAGAGTTTGGCTTCGACTTTAGGATTGTACCCGTAAACTACTTTAATTTTTACAAAAAATGTTATTTAGATAATTTTTGCACCAAATTAATTTTATGTAAACTCTTCTAATATAGACTTACCTATACTATGATTATGTAACTTCAAATATGAAAGTTTTATCAAATCAAAAACTTTAAAGAAAACAAAATGTCAGATATAACTTTAATAACAACAAGTACCAATTTAGAAGGCTATAAGATAACAAAACAACTAGGCTTAGTAAGAGGCATTACCGTACGTTCTAGAAGTTTAGCAGGAAATTTAGCCGGTGGCTTTATGTCTATGTTTGGAGGTAAAAGCACTATTTATACCGAATTGTGCGAAAAGACAAGAGAAGAGGCCTTACAATTAATGATTCAGCATGGTAAAGACTTGGGATGCAATGCAATTATTAATATGAGATATGACGCCAATGATGTGATGCCTGGCTTAACAGAAGTATTGGCTTATGGAACCGCCGTTGTAGTCGAAAAAGTGATTTAAATTACTTCCCTTAATATAAAATTAATCCTGTCTCATTTATCAATAATTCATTTATGAACCAAAAATTTTATATCGCATTGATTTTCAGCATTTTATTTTTAAATGCAGGAGCCCAATCAATCCCCGAACCGATTCAGCTTGTGAACGGTTGGAAACTCAGCCCGGTTGGAAAATCATTCCCACTCGGGGATCTTCCGCTTAACCTGGCAGTCAGCAAAAGTTCCAAGTACATGGCTGTAACCAACAATGGCCAGGGTATTCAGAGTATTCAGTTGATTGACCTCAAAACTGAAAAAATCATTGACTCTGCTATAATAGGAAAATCGTGGTATGGGTTAAAATTCAGCGCCGATGATAAATACCTGTACGCTTCAGGGGGACATGACAATTGGGTGATTCAATATGAAATAAAAGATAACAAGCTCAAGGTTGCAGATAGCATCTTACTTGGAAAGCCATGGCCTGTAAAAATCGGACCGGCTGGTATTGAAATAGATGAGATTAACCAAAAAATGTATGTTGTTACGAGAGAAAACAACAGTTTATATGTCATCAACCTGAAAACCAAGCTGGTTGAAAAGCAGCTTGGTTTGGATGCAGAGGGGTATGATTGCAAGATCAATTATAGCAAAAAGGAACTATATGTTTCGTGTTGGGGTTGCGACAAGGTAATGATCCTTGATATCGAGAAGAATGTTTGGAAGGCTCCTGTAGGGGTAGGTGATAATCCAAATGAGATGATTTTGTCCCCAGATGAAAAACTCCTCTACGTATGTAACTCAAACGACAACAGCGTTTCGGTGATTGACCTGAAAACCAAGCACGTAATCGAAACCCTCGATGCCGCCCTATTCCCAAATTCACCTAGTGGCTCTTCCACGAACAGTGTTGCATTGGATTTCAAGACCAAGCGCCTCTACATTGCAAATGCAAACAACAACTGTCTTGCTGTTTTTGATGTAACCAACCCTGGTAAAAGCATGGCAAAAGGCTTCATTCCCGTTGGATGGTACCCAACATCGGTCAGATTTGTAAAAGGAAAGCTCTGGGTGGCAAATGGAAAAGGGTTCACGCCAAAAGCCAATCCTTTCGGACCATCACCCCTCAGAAAAAAAGAAGAAGTGATTCACCATGGCGGTATTACCAAGCAAGGCAGCGATGTTCAATACATCGGTTCGCTATTCACAGGAACCATGAGCGTTATTCCAATCCCAACACAAACCCTGTTGGATCAATATACAAAAGCCGTTTATAGAAATACCCCCTATTCTGTTTCAAAAACAGACAATGCGGATGCAAAAGCTCCTGGCTACCCAATACCCGTTAAACTCGGACAAGCTTCCCCTATTAAATATGTATTCTATGTAATCAAGGAAAACCGAACCTATGACCAGGTGCTGGGCGACATGAAAGCTGGAAATGGAGATACTTCTTTGCTGCTATTCGGGAAAAACATCACCCCTAACCAACACGCCATTGCCGAATCCTTCGTATTACTGGATAACTTTTATGTGGATGCTGAAGTAAGTGCTGATGGACATAACTGGAGCATGGGTGCCTATGCTACAGATTACCTCGAAAAAACCTGGCCAACAAGCTACGGAGGAAGGGGCGGAACCTATGGTGGTGAAGGCGAGCGGGAGATCGCAAATAACAAGAATGGTTTTATATGGGACAATTGCAAAAGACATGGCATATCCTATCGTACGTATGGCGAATTCGTATACAGTATCAAACCCACTTTGAAATCACTGGAAAATAACTATTGTGCAAAATTCCCGCCATATGACCTTTCCATTAGAGATACAGTCCGGTTTAACCGATGGAAAACTGACTTTGATTCCCTGCTTCAAAAAAATACGGTACCCCAATTTAACACCGTACGGTTTGGTAACGACCATACTGAAGGAGTTAGACTGGGAAGACCAACCCCCTTTGCACACGTTGCCGACAATGATCTTGCCGTTGGTATGTTTATTGAACATCTTGCCAAAAGTCCTATTTGGAATCAAACAGCCGTATTCATCTTAGAAGACGATGCCCAAAATGGTGCCGATCATGTAGATGCCCATAGAAGTCCAGTTTATGTAGCAGGAGGATTTGTGAAAAGAAATTTCGTTGACCACACTCCTTATACTACTTCATCAATCCTTAGAACAATGGAATTGATATTGGGAATGTCACCAATGACTCAATATGACGCAGCTGCAACACCCTTGTGGAAATGCTTCGATTCAATTCCTAAAGCATTCGCTTTCAAAGCTTTATTGCCAAATGTTGATTTCAATGAACAAAACACCGCTATTAATGAATGGCAAAAAAGATCTGAATTATTTCATTTTGCAGTTGAAGACAGCAATAATGATGTTGAGTTCAACCGCGTGTTATGGCATGGAATAAAAGGGGATAAGCCATTCCCTGGTCCAAGAAGGGCTGCTTTTGTAAAAGCAGAAATGGAAGATGATTAGTGCCTCACTAATATCTAAGAAAGTTGAATAAAGTACATCTAGGAACTTCAATTATTGAATTATTATTTATTGTATTAACAATCAATATAATAGGAATAAAAAATAAAATAATAATTGATTCGCGATTTACAAATTATGATATTTTCTTTATTTTTACCGAAAAATAGAAATGAAAGTACATAAGGGGATGCGACCCCACGACATCCCGATATTATTAAAAATAATTGCGCTTGGGAAGAAGCCCTGGATGAACAAGGACCTTGCTGCCAGTCTTCAAATCAGTGCCTCAGAAATATCGGATTCAATTTCTCGGTCGCAGTATGCCGGATTGATTGGAGCGGACCGAAAAACTGTTCAACTGAAAGAATTGGAAGGATTTATACGCTATGGCCTTAAATATGCTTTCCCCATCAAACCAGGTGCAATCCTATTTGGGAAAGGAACAGCCCAAAGTGCACCCAGCGTGAGGCTTGATTCCCCTCCAGCTGAACACTATGTCTGGCCAGATCCCACAGGAAGCCAGAAAGGGATGCTAATCATACCCCTCTTCCCAGGTGCGGTTTTCGCCTCTGTAAAAGACCATAAACTTTACGAAATGCTTGCACTCTGCGACGTAATGCGGCTAGGGACAACAAAAGAAATGGATATAGCTGGAAGACTTTTAGGAGAAATCATTCACAAGAAACCATAAACGCCTTTGAGACAAAAAGGAACAACAGGAATTTAAAGATGGATTGTCTTTTCCCCAGCCTCCACCTTAATTGGCAGAATATTCTGTTTTGGGGGTAAAGGACAAGTTGCAAAAGGCGAAAAGGCGCAAGGTGGATTAAAGGCTTTGTTGAAATCAATAACAACCTTTCCGTCTGCAGCCGGTCGTGAAACATATAAAAACCTTCCTGAAGGATACGATTCAATTCCATTGGTTTCATCACCAAAAATCACTTGCAATAACTCGGGGCTTTCATCTACTGCATCAAGTTTGTATGTTTTGCCGTTTAATTCAAAAACGATTTTCCCTGGAGACGATTGCTGATACGTTTGTCCAAGTACGTTGGTAATTGCAACGGTTGGTAACATTGATTGTTCCAGGTAAGCATTGATTCGCCATTTAGAATCAACATCAAATCTATTGATATGGGTTAATGCAGCAAGTGATGGATTGTTCAAGTCTCGAAATCGAACTCCGATTTTATCTTCTCTCTTTATGATGCTCCACCGATACGTGGAATATGCCAACGATGGAGTAGAACTCGAATCAACATGAAAAACAACCATGTCAGTTACCTTGTTTGTGTTGTGCCAAACTTCCTGCCCATTTGCAGTGCCCCATTTTACTGTATTTCCGGTTAACTCGAATGTTCCAAGCATTGCAGGAAAACCTTCTTTGGAATATACAAGCTCATTCGTAGATGCACTCCCAAAATTATTTCTACCTGGATTCAACCAATATAGACCGGCGAGGTTTACCCATCCGGTTGGAGACTTTACACTTTCAAGTCGATTCAAATCCCACTGCTCGATTTCCTTCTTGTACTCTTTATTCGATTGTTGCGCAACAGCCGAAAGAAAAGTTGAGCAAAAAAAAATTAAAAACACCGTGAAAGATAAATGGCTTCGCATATTATTCATTTTATCACTTAATTGTAATGCCATCGGCAACTGGATGCTCGGCAGTAAATTTCATGCCAGTCAACATCGCTGCAGTTTGCGCAAGTTGCTTCTGATAATATTGTTGTTTTATTTTTATTTCGCCCAAACCACTAACCTTGGGTCCCATCACTGCAAACCACATTTCATGTGCATCTGAAACTTTCTGACCATGGTCGGTCCATTCTTCTTTTACCAAATCTCCTCTGCCATGATCGGTTGTAATCAACAAAGTTGTTTTCCCTTTGTATTCAGGCTGACTTTGAACATAATTCCAAATATCCTTTACCCATGCATCAAATTGATGTGCCGCATCAAGATAAAATTTATAATCCCCGTGGTGGGCCCACTCATCAGTCTCTCCGTATGAAATATACATCACACTGGGTTTCTTCTCGGTTAGGTAAGTCATAGCCTGGTAATGTGTAAAAACATCCAGGCACTCAACATCACCAAAAGGCCTAAATGAGTTTTTCAACATTTCTCCTATCAACTGCATCTTTGAGTCTTGCAACGCATATTTGTTATCCTCAAAAGCATTCAGCACTGGAAATCCGGCGCGCGGCTCATTTAATATTCTTTCAAAGGCATCCCAAGCGCCAAAAGCCGCAACCTTGTTTTTGTAAGCAGGTTGGCGGTTATAAAAATCAAGAATTGAGGTATGCGGGTTAGGAGGATAATCGTTTGTATTGATAAGCGTGTCGACCATACCTGTCATGATTTCGCTATAACCAGGATAAGAAAACCAATATGGATTTGCGTTATCAACCTTGTTCCCATGTTCCCTATTTCCATATAGCTGTCCCTGATTTGCAATGGTGTTCCAAAAGAAGGGGAGTAATTTTTTTCTTCTTTCCTCGGTATTTGAAGACCAATATTTATTGAAAATGCCCGCGCTATCGCCTTGGTTAAACTTACCATCAGATGCTATTTGTTGATCCATCCCCTTATACACCTCCTGCCAACGAAAGCCATCGGTAGTAATAATGATCAATTTTTGATCGCCACCTTGCGCCAGGGAAATGAAGGAATGAAACAAGAATAAAGCGGATACAGCAAGTTTTTTCATGTTGTTTATTTTAGTGCTTGTTCTTCTTACAAATGTAAGGATGAATTGAATCAACTATTAAAACACTTCAGCCAGCATACAACGCGCGCTCCCCCCACCGAGGGTTTCAATGGTTTCGATTGGACTGTGTATAATTGGATTGAATGAAGTCAACGCTTTTAACTGTGAAACATTAAGGTGTTGATATGCTTGTGATGACATGACCAGGAATTTTTCGCCATGGATATTACTTACCTGAAGCATGTTACCACAAAAATGTTCCATTTGATCAAAATCAATTTCAATAACCGCTTTGTTCGTTTTGGTAAATATATCAAGCAGTTCTTTTTTTTCATCTTCACGGCTGATCGAATCCATACAAACAACAACATAGCTATCAGCCATACACATCATCACATTGGTATGATAGATCATTTTACGATTTCGATCTGTTGCATTAAATAAAAGAGAAGTATATCCAAATTCAGCACAAAAAGCATCCACAATACCCGGATCAGTCCTTTCAGAAATACAAGCATACGCTATTTTATTCTTCCTATCAAGCACCATGCTTCCTGTTCCTTCCATAAACCTGCCAACATTTTCAAAATGGGTTAAATCTATCTGTTCATGAATTTGGAATTTTTCCTTTACTACATCAATCACAGAGTTTTTCCTTTCCTGACGCCTATTTTTAGCGAACATCGGGTACAATACAAATTTCCCTCCCTCATGAAATGAAATCCAATTATTTGGAAATATCGAATCTGGTGTTTTTGGATCTGGTGTATCTTGAATTACAGTAACATCGATTTCATGTGAACGCAACACCTCAACAAACGCATTGAATTCATTCAATGCGCGGTCTTGCACATGGTCGATTTCTTTCTTTTGTTGAAAATAATTATTGAGCGCTGTTTCTTCATTGAAACCAAAGGAGCAGGGTTGAATCATTAATATAGACTTCAGACGACAGACGTCAGATGACAGTTTAGCATTTTCCATATCTATATATCATTAACATGAATAATAATACTTGAATAATTTAAGAAGTGTTGAGCTGTTTTAATTTTAAAATAACTCCCCTCCTGGACCTATCGTGTGGACACATTTCTCATTATTTCCCATCCATGTAAAGCAGCCTTAAAATATTTCATTCCTATCCAAAGTGTTGTGATCCCAGGATTCCTTTTGCTTTCGTAACCTTTCCATCCCCCGAGTCTTGCTATCGCCCAAACATATCTTTTTAAATCTTTTGCTTTATATGGGTTCTTTTGTTTTTCAGTTTTCCCTTCTAGGTCCATGATCTGATGTTCTAAAAATTCCTGTTCCTGCTTTGTAAAACAAGTATCTGCACTCAAATTAATTTCTGGCTCTGCATAAGCTAATCTCATCAAGAATAATTTAATGCTTACTTCCATAATCAATAAGCACATCTTTCTTACTGAAGAAGCATATTCAAGTTCTGATGCTTCTATGTTATAACCTTCTTTCTTCAGTATTTTAAATACTTCCTCAACTGTCCACCGCCAGCTATACCATTCTATACATCCCTTTGCTACTTGTTCGTTTTCAATCTTTATTGTTGTCAATAAACGCCAACATATTTTATCTGTCCCACTATAATTCACCTCCTTTGCCTCTATTAAATTAAGCTTAATGAATGGTGCTAAACCCTTGCTGGCACTATCTGTTTTGCATATTTCTACCTCTTTATACCGTATCTCTATTTGTGCTGTTCGTTGCTTTCTGCCTTTTTTCGCATTTACAACCAACTCATAAGTGCCTTTAACTTGCTCTGCTGACAAACAACTGAATAATTTTGTTTTATCTTTTAATGTCCTGTTCGTTCTTGCTCGGATCAGTAAATCTGTTTGCTCATCTGGAATAACAGCAAACTGCTCGTAAATATCACCTTCCCTATCCTGTACAATAACCATTCCAGGCACCACACCGCTCAGTGCTGATTTTGTATTTTGTGATACTTCAATCCATTTGTACGATTCTTTTTCTTCTATAGGCAATGAACTATAATTGCGGTCATGTTTTGATGTAAAATCTAAAGGTCTATTCCATACTTTGATATCCGCATAACCATAAGGAGTGCCATCAAATGCATTCAATACCAGACTAGGATGTAACAGAAATCCTAAACCCTTTTTATTTGTGGCATTCGTAGTACCTATATAATCATCCCTTTTGATTCTATTGCTATGACTGCTTAGGTTTATTTCTGTGGTATCCTGAATACATACTACGTAGTTGCCACTAGATGCTGCTTTACAGTTCTCACTCAAGTTATATACAATATCCTCCTCGCTCACCCTGTCATTCTTCAAAAAACGATAAAATCCTTTGGCAGATGAATCATCCTTCGTAATCTGACGTATAGAATGAATACTCTTACTAAACAAATCTCTCAAAATCTTATTTCCCCTATACAACAAACGTAAATCTTCTAAATCCGTAAATTCTCTTTTTTGCATACTCAAAGTAACGAGTTATTCAGAAATGTGTCCACACGATAGCTCCTGGACAGGAGGGGTGGCAACGAGGAGGTGAGCGAAGCGATCCGACATCGTTGACGGGG
>CANJEF010000005.1 GCA_947472965.1 Sphingobacteriales bacterium | reverse complement strand
TGCGGATTTTTATTTGTCTTCATTAAAAATAAATTACAGCTTCCGGGTATCCCACGAATCGCATTGATACTGGCATGCTTGATCCTGATTGCTTTTGGCTTGGTATATTTGGGGAATTTTTTTTTATAAAAAATTGACACTATTATCTCTATCTTACAACAAACAATTGCATGCCATACTTGAAGTCCAACTACTCAGATGATTTTTTTGATGTAAGTCCTGAATACGGATTCCTCCCTGCAGCCCTGCCACTTGAAACATTGCCCGAACCCTATATGCCATTACAAAAACTGCTGGATCAGATGCCAGTTGTATTGGGCGAAGATAAATTCGGTCTCCTTAATACACCCAATGCGATTGCAGAAGCAGTCGATGCACTACCGAACCTCATTGAACATGTGAACAAAGAATATGATGTACGAATCATACAAGCATTGTTCCGCGGTTATAGCTTTCTCACCTCTGCATACACCCTTGAGACAGCCTTTCAGCACTACCGAAATACTGGCAACTATGGTAAAGCCCGAAATGTATTGCCTCAACAAATTGCTCAACCCTTTTGTGAAGTGGCTGAAAAACTCGACGTATACCCATGGATGGACTACCACTATGCCTATGCATTGGGCAACTTCAGAAAAAAAGACCATGCACTTGGATTGGAATGGACCAACCTTGATATGTGTGTAAGGTTTTCAGGACAACCTGATGAAGTGGGTTTTATTATGTTGCATGTTGACATAAACCAACATTCACCAGATCTTGTTGGATCAGTTTACCATACCCTCAAGGCATTGAATGAAAACGACCAGTCAGCAGCAACAGAGTGGCTTGACAAGAATCACCAAACAATGCTGCACATGAATGCAAGAAGAAGGGAAATGTGGAAAGCATCGCGCTGGCAGCATTACAACGACTTCCGCATTTTTATCATGGGCGTAAAAGGGAACGAAGAATTATTCGGTGATGGTGTAACCTATACAGGCGTTTGGGACGAACCAAAACAATTCCGTGGACAAACCGGAGCACAAGATGACATCATTCCAATGGAAGATATCTTTTCTGGAGTGACACGATATTATCCTAAGAATGAACTCACCAAGTATCTGCTCGACCTAAGAACATACAGACCAAAGTGTATACAGCATTTTTTCATTGACCTTGAAGAGTCGGTGAATTCCATTGATGAAAAAGGCCTCATTGGAATATTATTCAAAAATAAAAATGCCGAAGGACTTTGCCGATTGCTTGGCATTCTTGAAGAAATCTATCACTTTAGAAATGGACATTGGCAATTTGTACAGAAATACATCATGGCCAATACCCCCTATGCAAAGGCAACCGGGGGAACACCCATCACCAGCTGGCTTCCAAACCAATTGAAATCAGTGATGTTTCAAATGGAAGATACAATCAATTTGATCGAGGAATTGAATCAAAACATGGGTGAACATGGAAAAAATATATTCACTACTAATAAGCAAACACTTGAGCAAAAAAGACAATTACTGGAGGAACAACTCGAATTGGTGAAAGAACAGCAATTCTCACCAGAAAAAGTGTTCGAGCTGAATAAAAATTATGGCTTGGAAGATGAAGGGAAAAAGTAGATGCGGATGGGCTCCAATTTGTTACTTCCAACAGCAACCTATTCATTAGTCTCCCCCCTCCAAATTGATAGCAATTTTTGAACATACAAAACAAAGCATAGGCCTCGTTTTTCAGAAGTTAAGAACCGCATATATTCATGCTATTCAAATGTGGATATTTGTTCATTATTGATCGGAATAAAAACTGAATTAATACATACTTTTATGTATGCCAATTGATCAGCAAAAAGATATCTTTCCAGCTTCCTGTCAATTTGCCCCAATCCCCACAAACGAAATTTTTGTTCATGTGCTCGCACCCTATCTCGAGGCTTCAGACGATAACATCAACTATTATTACGATTTTTCCCAAAGCATAGCAGAATACACAAAAACGTTTCAAGAGCTGAGTATTTCCTGGAAATGGCAGCCAGTGACCATGCTCGACTTCAATGAAATCATAGACAAGATCGCAGATGAAAAAAAAATATCCGGCAAATTGCCTGTTGTACTAAACCTCTGTGATGGCGATGAAATCAATGGAACTCCCGGAATTTCAGTAGTTAAAAAACTTGATGAAAAAGACCTGATCTATACAGGATCTGATGAATACTTCTATAGAATCACTACATCGAAGGTTCCCATGAAAAAAGCATTCGATGATGCTGGCGTTGCAACTGCCAGATGGGAAAGCATCCCTTCAAAAGACCACAAGATCAATGGCATTTTCAAGGAAATTGGTTCACCAATCATCTTAAAGCCATCCGTATCCGGTGGAAGCATGGGAGTTGGAATCAAAAACGTTGTTGAAGATAAAAAGACACTCGAACACCAGGTTAAGTTAATGTTTGAAGGATACCGTGGCTGGAACCTATCAATAGACGGCATCGTTGCAGAACAATATATTACAGGAAGAGAATTCACGACCTTGATTTCAGGTTCCTCAAAATTTCCTGAGATGTGCAAAGTATATAAACCGGTTGAACGTGTTTTTCATGAATCTCTTCCCGACAATGAAAAATTTCTTTCTTTCGATCGGCTCTGGGAAATATATGAAGATGAGACACCCATGCCAGGTGAAGGTAATTTTTATGACTATAAAAAAGTAGAAGATAAACTCGCCATTGCCATACAAGAATTAAGTCTTGCAGCCTACAAATCTGTTGGAGGAACAGGATACACAAGGGTTGATATTCGCATGGATGAAAAAACGCAACGCCTCTTTATACTTGAAGTGAATGCACAATGCGGACTGAGTGAAGATGAAGACTATACTTCAATAGGTGCAATACTCAAAGCCAACAACACCAGTTTCACAGAACTCATCACAGAAATCCTGCAGGATGCATTCATCAGAAAAGCCACCAAATGGGACTAAAAGTATGTGTGCTTCAACCGGATTACTCCACCTCGAATGTTGATTATCAATATTACGACCCAACTAGAAACCTATCCTCCCTTCTCCCAGAGGCACAAGTTGATCATGTACTCATCAACAAACTCACCACGTACAAACAACTCCTTGCATTAAAGAATCAGCACTATGATATTTTTGTAAACCTTTGCGAAGGTTATCTTGAATGGGAAGTGCCTTCGATTGATGTTATTTATACACTTGATCTGTTGAACCTGCCTTATACCGGTCCAACCGCAAACCTTTACGACCCACCTAAAGAGTTGATGAAGTATGTTGCGTATTGTGAAGGTGTTCAAACACCTTCATACCATTTGGTGAAATCACTGGATGATATTGAAAAAATAAATGAATCGTTCCCCTTGTTCGTAAAACCTGCAAAAGCAGGAGATAGTCTTGGTATAGACCATGCCTCATGCGTAAACAACAAGCAAGAACTACTTGACAAAGTTTCATCCCTGCTAAATGAATATCCCGAATTGCTGGTAGAAGAATATATTGAAGGAAGGGAATTCACAGTATTGGTTGCCGCTAAACCAGCAGGCAAAGGTTGCATAAGTTTCAAACCCCTAGAATATATTTTCCCCGAAGGATTTCAATTCAAAACATATTCCCTAAAAACATCTGAACTACACCCCGGAGCAAATATCCCTTGTGATGATACAAGAATTGAAACTGAGTTGAGAAAAAATGCTGAAAAAATATTCAACTGCTTCAGTGGAAAGGGATATGCGCGACTCGATTTCAGAATGAATGAAAAGGGAGAGCTGTTTTTTCTTGAAATTAATTTTACTTGTTCTGTTTTTTATTCCGAAGGTTTGGAAGGATCAGCCGATTTCATTTTGAATTATGATGGCATTGGCAAAAGCGGATTTTTAAAACACATCATTGAAGAAGGAATAGAAAGGCATAAGAGAAAACAAAAGCCCTATGCCATGAAAGGTAATTCGATAGCGGGCTACGGCATTTATGCCACTAGAATTATAAAAGAAGGTGAGATTATCTACCGCGGTGAAGAAAGGGCTCATCGCATCGTTACAAAAAAATACGTTGATACCTATTGGAGTGAAGAGGAGAAACTAAACTTCAGAAGATACGCATATCCAATCAGTGATGCTGTTTTTGCAATATGGGATGAGGAACCCGGTGATTGGGCACCACAAAATCACAGCTGTGAACCCAATACAGCATTTGATGGTTTAAACACAATTGCATTAAAAAACATCTATATTGGGGAAGAACTTACATTCGATTATGCAACTTTTCTTGATAAAGAAATGGAGCCCTTTGAATGTAAGTGTGGATCAGCCAAATGCAGGGGACTGATCAAAGCAAATTAAAATCATCAACCATAAATTTTTACAATGAAATTTTTTCTGCCATTACTCCTTTGTATTACAACTACATCGTTCGGACAAAAAGCCCTCAAGCTTATCAACCAGAAAGAAACTGAACGAATTGAAAGAATCCTTTCGGCAGATGAAATGAAAGGAAGAAAAACATTCAGTCCGGAAATAGAAAAAGCAGCTTCCTTTATAGCAAGTGAGTTTGAAAAAAACGGACTCCAAAAATGGAGTGGGTCGAATTCATACCTTCAGCAGTTTTTCATGGTTGGGAGAAAACCAATTTCAAAAACAGGCAAAATCAATAACAGTCTGATTGAAAATAATAATATTATTGTTATATCACCGAAAGCTGAATTGCAGATCAATGATCAATCAGGATATGAAATACTGAATTTTGGGAAGGATAAAAACCTGATGCAGTCGATCAGAAAAATAATGGGAGCTGAAAAAAACACGATTGTATTTGCCGACACATCAAATGCCAAGTTGTTTGCAAGATTATCTCAAATGAATAGTCCCATTTTTTCAAACCATGCAGACATCATATTGGTGATGACAACAGAAGCACCAACAAATTTTGAATTTGATATCAAACAGGAGGTTTCAAATCAGCCATTGGCCAATGTGGTAGGCATTATCCCTGGAAAATCCAAGCCAAACGAGTATGTAATTTTTTCGGGGCACTATGATCACATAGGGATCAATTCCAACAAGATGGTGAACAACGATTCAATCTACAATGGTGCAAATGATGATGCTGCAGGTACAACTGCCGTAATCATGTTATCAAAATATTACAAGGAGTTGAATGACAATGAACGCACATTAATTTTTACAACTTTCACTGCTGAAGAAGTAGGTGGATATGGTGCACAATATTTTTCACAACAATTCAATCCCAATCAAGTGGTTGCCATGTTCAATATAGAAATGATCGGCACGGAAAGCAAGTGGGGAAAGAACAGTGCATACATCACCGGATTTGAAAAAACCGATATGGGTGCGTTATTGCAGAAAAACCTGGGTGGAACAGGATTCAATTTTTATCCTGATCCTTATCCTGACCAAAATCTTTTTTACAGGTCGGACAATGCAACCCTTGCCAGGCTTGGTGTTCCGGCACATACAATATCAACATCAAAGATGGACAGTGAGCCCAATTACCACAAGGCAAGTGATGAAATCGGAACATTGGATATGGAGAACATGACTGCCATCATTCGTGCTATTGCATTAAGTGCAAAAGGCATTGTAGATGGAAAAGATACTCCTACCCGTGTAGATACATCAACATTGAAATAGATTCAGCTGAGAATTTTTTAAAAGCTATAGATAAATTATTTCAAAAAAGAATTAGGACCTTCTTAAGAATTCATCCATTACCTTAGGAGCAATAAACTGATTAACATGAAATTCAAATTATTTTTACCGCTGTTATTTTGTGTTGCGTCCAATGTGTTTGCCCAGAACAAAAGTTTTTTAGATATTCCATATGTGGAAGTCAATGGATTTTCAGACACACTTATTACACCCAATGAAATTTATATACGTATCGTTTTATCTGAAGCGGATACAAAAGACAGGGTCTCTTTAGAGGACATGGAAAAGAAGCTGGTTGCAGGACTTAAGTCGCTCGGAATAAAAACCGAGAAGGACCTAACAACATCAAACCTACAAAGCAGCTTTCAATATCATGCATTAAAGCAAGCAGATGTATTGAAGAAAAAGGAATATAAATTAAAAGTAGGCGATGCTATAATGGCAACAAGGGTATTTATGAAACTCGAGGAACTGAAATTTGGCAATGCTGAAATTGAAAAAGTGGCTCATAGTGAAATTACGAAAATCAGAAACGTCTGTAGAACTCTTGCAATACTAAATGCAAAAGAAAAGGCCATTGCACTAACGTCTCCAATTGGACAAAAAATTGGTGCAGCATTGCTGATTAGCGACTATAGCAATGATTCAGATGGTGCTGTTCAAGTAGCCCAACCAAAAGGAATCAGGATGATGGCTGTAGACGCACTTAATACTGAACTACCACAGATTGATTTTGAAAAAATTCGCATTACACTATCTGTTGCTGTGAAATTTGCATTGAATTGATTTAAACATCTTAGTTATATTTGTAGTCTGCCCAGGTGGCGAAATTGGTAGACGCACTGCCTTCAGGTGGCAGCGCTGCAAGGTGTGCTGGTTCGAATCCAGTCGTGGGCACGATGCCCTTTCAGCGAAGCTGAGAGGGCGTTTTTATTCCTATCCTCGTCTCTCCGAAGGAGGACGAGGATATTTGTATGCTGTAAGCACTCCTTACGTTTCCTGGGTCATTCTGAACATTCGACTTTCATACCGAGCGAAGCGAGAAACAAAATAAATCATAAAATAATTTTTTGATTAAGTCAGTTCTTCAATTGACTTTAATCATATTTTGATTGTTTCACTGCCTGTAATATTGATTATTATTTACAAACAGACAATAGCAACTCATAATTACGAATGAGAATATTTTTTCTGACAATTCTTTACGTCGTCTTTCTTACTCATGGCTATACCCAATCCAACCATGTATTTTCCGGAGGAGAAGCACTCAACTTTGGCATTGTTGATATTTCATTGAATAACGGAACATCATGGAGCTCTGAACGCAGTGATCATCCCGGTTATTTCAGTTTATTGGAAGATGCTAAGTATATAGGCTATTCAGACCAAGCCAACATAGACGGTTATATCAAAAAATATGGGAACAGTTCTTTTCTATTTCCAGTTGGTACTGGAAAGGACTTGAGAACACTTGAGATGTCCAAGCCAAATGAAATATCAGATGCTTATGCAACAGCATGGATTGAAGGCGACCCTGGTATTCATCTTGATCCCACAGCACCGTTTCAAGGGAAACATTCAGTACTTGCTCTGGGAGAATCAATTTCATCTATAAGTACAATTGGACAATGGGATTGGCAAGTTGGTGAAGGAGGCAACCTTGGTACAGGTACAACAGGCAATGGGGCAGGACTTACTATTACCGTAAGCATCCCCGACATGAGTGACTTTGCAAATCAATCTGAATTGAGGTTGGTAGGATGGAATGGATCGAATTGGACTGACCTCAGCGGAAAACCTACGGCAACGGGGAACAAGGAAAACGACAAGCTCAGCGGAATAATGATAGAAGGAATCTCTGCTATTGCAATAGGAAAAACATCACCAATTTCAAATGTAAAACTTACATCATTGGTAGCAAGCTCACTTAATTGTAACACGTTATTGAAATGGGAAACAGCAGTTGAAAACAACTCAAGCAAATTCATCATAGAACGAAGTACGGATAACATCAACTTCTACACCGTTGGCTC
This sequence comes from Sphingobacteriales bacterium, assembly GCA_947472965.1. The sequence continues at coordinate 6,697 of CANJEF010000005.1, read as the reverse complement.
TATGCCAACAACTGGTTCGTCAAACGGTAATCTTTATTCAAAGGAATTCATTCAACCAATAGGCATTGCTTATTACAGGTTAAAAATTCAATATACCAATGGTACTTATGATTATTCATCCTCCGTTTCATCTAATAACAAATGCAATGAAATTGAGTATATGAGGGTTTATCCCAATCCTGTAGTAAACAATGAAAATTTAAACCTGCGCTTTACAACATCGTACAATGGATTGGCAGAACTCATGATATTCAAAAATAACGGACAGAGAGTATTCAAGAATACGGTTCAGGTAAAAACAGGAGTTAATGATATGAAAATAGAAGTTAAAAACCTGATCAATGGAACCTACTTTATCAATCTTATGGGTTCAAAGGGAGAAAAAATAGGAATTGGAACACAATTTGTAAAACAATAAGCTATGAAATTAGTGAAAATGAAAAAGTTGTTAAGCATCATATCAATCGAGATTTTGATCCTGTCATTTAGTTATAATTCAGCTGTTTATTCACAGGTTAAAATTGGAGATAACCCAAAATCCATAAATGCTGATGCCATGCTTGAGATTGAATCAAACAACAAAGGTGTATTGCTGACAAGAATAGCATTGAAATCGAGCTCAAGCCCAACACCGTTAAAAAAATTTACTGCCGGAATGATTGTATATAATACTTCGAAAACTAATGACTTAACACCAGGATTATATTATTGTGATGGTACAAAATGGATAAGAGCAAATACAACACTTCCTGCTACAGACACCATATCTAATCAAAATGTTTTATGGAGCCTGAAAGGAAATAATACGATTTCATCAAACAGCTTTCTAGGCAGCACCAATAATGCACCCCTCATTGTAAAGACAAACAATGCTGAACGACTCAGAGTTGCTGAAAATGGTTGGGTAGGTATTGGCACCGCAACACCAAAAGCAGCATTACAAATAAAAGGACAACTGGTGATTGATAGCATTGGCACAGGAAACATCTCAACCGATAAAATATTGGTAGCCAATCCAAGCGATGGTAGGGTAAAGTTGATTCCTGCGACAGGATTTACATATGGGGTACAAAACTATAGTGAGCTTGTGGCATCCAATGGACAATCTGTTTTTCAAACACCTGCTACCATTACCGATGCGAATAAAATATTTCTATATAGAAATGGAGTATTGATATCATTTACGGTTAACAATAACAATTCCATTGTTTCGGAATTGCCTTGCAAACAAGGAGATCAAATAAGAATTATTCAATTATTATAAAACAAAAAAAACAAAAAATGAAAAACCTCGTCTTTCTTTTAATCGCAACAGGAATTAGCTTCTCAGCATTAGCACAAAAAGACAGCACCAAAGTGATTGACAACAAGGGTACTATCAAATGGGTACTCTCTAGCTCAGCAGCAGTCATCACCAAATCAGACAGTACCATTTTGTATGTAACACCCAAACAGTTGGCCGACAGTAGCTTCGCGAAATTTGCAAACAATGGCTTAACAAAAAATGGGCAAACACTTGAACTGGGTGGTACATTGAACAGGGTTACAACCATTGAAACAAGTGCCTCTAATTTTTTACAGATTACAGGACTGCAATCAGGTTCAAACACAAGCGACAGCGTAATGGTCGTTAATCCATCTACTGGACAATTAAAATTCATTTCAGCGTCTTCCCTTTTTAATGCCTTGACCTTTGGCAATGGCCTTACCAAAACAGGCAACCTCGTTGAACTGGGTGGTACACTAACCAAATCAACAACTATCGTTACTGACGCAACCAATAACCTGAAAATTTCAGGACTGCAAAGTGGATCACTTGCAACTGATAGTCTTTTAGTAACAGGTGCAGATGGTACGTTGAAAAGAGTGACAGGCGAATCACTGTTGCAAAGTGGTAATGAGTATTTTACTGCAACAGCAGGACAAACAGCTTACACAGTAACCAACATGCCTGTGTTAGCCTCCAAGGTATGGGTATATAGAAATGGTGCCAAACTTACCCCGGCTACAGATTATTCAACAGCTGCTGGCCAAGTAACCTTGGCTTCCACATTAGGCTCGTTGGTGGCCGTTGGTGACCTGATTGAAGTGCAATGGGTTAAATAATCTGTTATGGTATTTAACAAAAATAAAATACAAATCATTTAATTAATATAAGACCGGGGACTTATTGAATGAGTTTCCGGTCTTATTAAAATATTCAGATGAAGAAAAATTTAATTTTTTTTCTACTGATTCTATTCACATCAAAAGGGATAGGTCAGGTTGTTATTGGGCCGAAAGGAACTAAAATAACAATTGATAGTAGCAAATGGATGGTGTCTGGTATCAATATCTACAATAAAAATTCAGGGAATCTTGGTATTGGTACAACTAATCCTACTGCGAAATTGCACACAACCGGAGACCTTCGTTTTGAAGGCATTGGAACCAACACAACAAATTCAAAAATATTAACGGCTGATGCATCAGGAAATATTACAACAAGATTATTTTCAAGTTTGCTTTCAAATAATACCATTACCAATGACATGCTTTCACAAGTTTCTTCGCAAGTTTTTAAAGGACGAACATCTGCAGGAACTGGAAATGTAGAAGATCTCAACACTACACAAGCAACAGCAATGTTAAACACTTTCACATCTTCAGCAAAAGGACTTGTACCTGCAAGTGGTGGTGGAAGCAATACTTTTTTAAGGGCTGACGGGACCTTCGCAACACCATCAGGAAGTGTAGCTAGAAATACAATTACAACAACAACGGATATTACCAACAGCAATGCAACAGCCAATACGCTTGAAGATATTACTGGATTATCTTTTGATGTAGTAGTAGGTGCGCTGTATCATTTTCATGCTATCATTCCTTATACAAGTGCTGCATCAAATAATGGTAGCCGGTGGACAATTAATGCGCCAACTTCTACACTGTTGAACTACACTAGCAGATATACCTTAAACGCAACTACTGAAACTGTCAATTTTGCAAATGCAATTAATATCCCTGCATCGTGTAACAATAATTCCAGTCTTAGTGGTAATCTTGCAATCATTGAAGGTCTAATTAAACCGTCTGTAAATGGAACCGTGCAAATACGGTTTGCAAGCGAAGGTGCTAATACTGCCATTACAGCAAAGGCAGGTGCTAGCCTGGAGTATTGGTAGAGGGTGATGACTCAGTTTGATTCATCCCCGTCCCATTCTGGAGACGGGGATAGGAAGGGTGATGATTCAATTTGACACGTCCTAAAAAAATTACAGGTTAAATTAGTAATCCAACAAATCCATGTAACTGATTCCTCACGTCTGAAGTCTGACATCTGACGTCGTCTCTCCCTCAATCCTCATCTATCTTTTATGACTCGTACCACTTTTTCTTTTTAAAATCTTCTATTTTACCATCCGCCGATTCAGCCTCACTTTGAGTCATTTGTGAACCTCCCCCATCGCGGGTACTATCCTTTGCATATCCCAATTCTTTTCTCAAGCGATGCTTTGCAGCTCCTTTGGTTTTTCTTTGCTCGCCTTCAAATGCACTCGGTACAAGGGTTTTTTCACCATCAGTAACCCGCTTAGATTTATCTTGCTCTCCAATACTCTCCTTAAAATGGCCTAACATTTGACTCTTACTCCTTTTAGCCATCTCATCCGCTTCAGCAGGAGCTGCTCCATCAGGAAGGGTTTCATCCAATGTTCCACGTATGGTTTTTCTAACGGCCTTGCCATACTTCAAATCTTTTGACAACAAACTTTTGTGTGCCAAGGCTTTATCGCCGCCATCTTTATTGAGTTCACCCCTCGCCAGTCTTGCTTTTGGAATAAGTTTTTGTTGTCCTGGCTTTGGCTTTAGACGACCTCTTCTTTTATCCTGAACCCCTTCTTCAACATCTTCAGCCGTTGAGCCAATTACATCTTCTGACATAGCTTCGCCGGCTGCCATTCCAAAACCTCCTAAAGCATCACTTGCACTTGTAGCGTCTGCAAATTGCCCAATTGTTTCAAAGGCTTCACTTGCAGCACCATCTAAAACGGCACTACCTGTCTCAGCAAAGAGGTCTCCTGCAGCATTACCTGCACCCATATCTAACATACCGCCAGCAGCTGTAGTTGCAACTCCCACAGCAGCAGATATCGCTTTTTTATTTCGATTTTTTTGTTGCGATTTCTTATGTGCATTCCACATTAATTTCTGTGCCTCAGAAGCATCGGGGCTGGTTTCTTCTTTTCGGGCTTCTTTGCTTTTACCATGACTTCTAACAGCGCCTGCTACATTCATCGCAATAGGTACAACTGGAAGTGCTTTTGCAAACGCTTTACCCGGATGCTTTTTTACATAATTTGCAGCTCCTGATAACTTATTACCCAAATATCTTATAGGGGCACTTTGATGATCACTTTTAGGGTCAAAGTCATAGTCTTGCACCTCATCTTGCACCATGCTCAAATCTTCTCCCAAATCTGTATCATCTTTTGCTTTCTTTCCATGTCCCTCGGGCATTGGCCCAATAAATGGACCACTTTCTTGTCCCTCTGCCGCTTCGCCAGCACCTCTGATACTTGCGTTTACTTTTGAAGCTGCACGTCCATCAAATCCAACTTTCTTTAGTCCACCAGCTCCTGCCTTTGCTGCAGCCTGCCCGCCAATGGAACCTTCCACTTCCTTCTTACGTCGTTTGGCAAAATTTTCCCGGGAATTTCTTCGACCCTCATCCTCAGGTTCAACCCTTTGAACTACACCAGCGCTGGATGAATTTGCCATCGACTGCAACTGCATTGTTTGCTTACTATATGCACTGCTGATGGCGGTATCTCCAAGTGACTTAAGTTGAGTGGCTTGCGAACTCCTATCTGCCATCGCTTGAAAATTTCTTTGCGCACTGGCTACAGGCCTACTATCCAGAAACTGAGCATCTGAGCCGCCCATGCTCTGCATTTGAGCAGTTGCATTGGCACCCGATTTACTTTTAACTTCCAGTTTTTTATCAGCATGTGCATTCATAATTTCCCCTCACTTAGTTTTCTTTGTTTATCACAAACGCATTCTGATTAGAATACCTATCGATTTGAAATATTTATTGAACTTAATTGCAGTGCCTATGCCAAATCAAAACGGTCGAGGTTCATCACCTTGTTCCATGCAGCAACAAAGTCATGCACAAATTTTTCTTTTGCATCTTCACAGGCATACACTTCTGCAATTGCACGCAGCTCAGAGTTTGATCCGAAAATCAGATCAACACGGCTGCCTGTATACTTCACCTCACCCGTTGCACGATTTCGTCCCTCAAAAACTTCCTGTGATCCTGAACTCGCTTTCCAGGTTGTTCCAAAATCAATCAAGTTAGCAAAGAAATCATTTGTCAATGATTCAGGTTGAGCAGTAAATACACCATGCTTCGAATGATCAAAGTTTGTATTCAATACACGCATTCCGCCAACAAGCACAGTCATTTCAGGTGCGGTAAGCGTTAAAAGCTGTGCCTTATCAATCAACATCTCTTCTGCAGAAGCCTTGTAAGTAGATTTCTTATAATTTCTAAATCCATCTGCAGCAGGCTCCAACACAGCAAAAGAGTCAACATCAGTATGTGCTTGTAACGCATCAGTTCTTCCTGCTGTAAAGGGTACTTTAACATCATGCCCACCTTGCTTTGCTGCCTTTTCAATGGCGGCACATCCTCCCAACACAATCAAATCGGCAAGCGACACTTGTTTGCCCCCCGATTGAGCAGCATTGAATGAAGATTGAACCTTTTCAATTTTATCCAACACATTAGATAGTTGAGATGGATTATTCACTTCCCAATACTTCTGTGGCGTCAACCGAATACGTGCTCCGTTTGCTCCACCACGCTTATCTGAACCACGGAATGTTGAAGCAGAGGCCCATGCAGTAGAAACCAACTCGGAAACAGAAAGACCTGTTGCCAGTAATTGCTTCTTTAAACCTTCAATATCATTTTCGTCAATCAATTTATATAATGCAGCAGGAATCGGATCTTGCCAGATCAATTCTTCTGCAGGAACTTCAGAGCCAACATAACGTGAACGAGGACCCATATCACGGTGCGTTAACTTAAACCATGCACGTGCAAATGCGTCTGCAAATTGATCCGGGTTCTCATAAAAATTCCTTGATACCTTTTCATAAGCAGGATCAACCCTCAAAGCGATGTCTGTAGTTAACATCGTTGGCGCATGACTTTTTGATGGATCATGTGCATCGGGCACCGTACCTGCCCCTGCATTTGCCTTAGGCTTCCATTGGTGCGCACCGGCAGGGCTTTTTGTCAATTCCCACTCGAAACCAAATAAGTTTTCAAAATAATTGTTGCTCCACTGCGTGGGCGTTGTTGTCCATGCCCCTTCCAAACCACTTGTGATGGTGGAACCAGCATTCCCTGTTCCAAAACTATTTTTCCAGCCCAATCCTTGCTCTTCAATGCTGGCAGCTGCTGGCTCTTTTCCTACATATTTATTTGGATCTGCAGCACCATGCGTTTTCCCGAAGGTATGACCACCTGCAATAAGTGCAACTGTTTCCTCATCGTTCATCGCCATGCGGGCAAAGGTTTCACGGATATCACGAGCAGATGCAAGTGGATCTGGATTGCCATTGGGACCTTCTGGATTTACATATATCAATCCCATTTGAACTGCAGCAAGCGGGTTCTCCAACACGCGGTCACCGGTATAAC
>CANJEF010000004.1 GCA_947472965.1 Sphingobacteriales bacterium | reverse complement strand
TTATTCAGAATTTATTAAAAATCAAAGTAAAGATCGGGAAGGGGAGTCTTGTAAACAGACGTCAGATTTCAGGAATCAGGATTTAGGTGTAATAGCTAGTATTTAATCTGACGTATGATTTCTGACGTCTGTCTCCTGGCTTCTGACTCCTGTCGTCTGATTTCTAATTCAATTCAGCAACCCGCTCCAAAAATCCATTCATCTGTTTTCTGATGATTGAAAATGGAGTTTGAGTGTTATTTATCATAACAGAAAAGATAAGCCATTTTTTTTTGTCAGTAAAGATGAATCCGCTGAGGTTCATCACGCCGCCCATTGATCCCGTTTTTGCATAAATAAATTCTCCGCTTTTTGTTTTATACCTCGATAATGTTCCATTGCCAACTTTCGGGAAAATGGTTTTGATCCTTTCCCATGGTTGCTCATTTTTCATTTTATTCAAAATGAAAACCATGTCATCGGGAGAAAAAAGGTTATATCGACTTAAGCCACTTCCATCCACCCAGCGAGGCTTTTGTGGAAACGCTGATAAATCTTTTGAAAGCAGCTCATTGATTATCGCAGATTCATCCATTTTCTGGAACCATTGCTGACTAACCATTTCAAGGCATTGGTCGGCATAAAAATTATCGCTTCGATGCATCATAATCTTAAGCAATGAATCGGTGTATTGGGAATACACTGTATCATATTTTAATGAATTCAGTTTGCTTATCATCTCGGCATCAGCAATGGAGATCGATTTTCCAAGGCTATCATGCAATAATTCAATTCCGGTTTCAATCCCTTTGGTGATATAGGGAACTGAAGTTGATCCTGATGCTTGCAATCCTTCAACCAACATGAAAGCATTTTCATACTGATCTCGTTTCACCTCAAAGCGACTCTTTTTAATGGAAGAAAAATTTACCGGCCAATTAACTTCCGGATTGGAATAAATAAAAACATCTACTGTATCACCAGGATAACTTGGATTTTCTTTTTTACTTTTCTCCTGATACCAATGTATTTGATTGCCATACACTGGAAATGTAGTTCGTTCTGTCATGAAGTCTTCACTATAGTCCTCCCATGACCAACCTCCTGCCAACGCATCGGAATACCAATTGTCTTGGCGAATATAAAGTGGTTTACTGATGCCCTTCAGTTTGTCAAATAGAGGATGGGTGCTGAAGTCGGGGTGCAAAAAACTTGGATCGCCAGTCGGTGTTATGAGCACTGCTGTGTCAAGGTCACTGAGATAGGCAGCAGGGAGCTTTGATGGCAAATATTTCATGGCGGCATAGCATGTCACAATTTTGGTGTTGCTGGCCGGGACAAACAGTTTATCAGCTTGGTGACTGAATATATTTTTATTCAGCATCGGATCGAATACGGCAATTCCAATATGTGATCCTGACATGGATGTTTCTTTCAGAAAAAATGCATCTGCTGAAGAGGATAATTTCTGTTGAATGGAGCAGCTGCTCATGAACAACACAAATAGTAGGAGTGTATATAACTGTTTTAAAAACATGGTCTGTTTTTTATTAAGCTTAGCGTATCAATCTCGCTCTTGCATCCTAAGCCAACGTTCCGGTATTTCATTGTTTCCAGCCTGGTTGAAATCGGTTTGCGAACAAGGAATGTATTTTTCGTCTGGCATGCGCATCCACCACCTGCCTGTTTTCAGGCTTTGTATGAACGTAGTATCGATGCTACCAAAAGCAATATGACATTCATTGAACATCTGCTTGTCGTTCAAGTCTGCCTCCATTCTTCCAAAATAAATTCCATCTATATAATACCAAAGCATCTGTGAAACTTGCTTGGCAAGGGTATTGAAGGGGTCTTTCTTTTGATCGTATCCATAGATGCCAACAGATTGCATTTTATCACTCATGCCAGCATAGCGCAACAGTGTGCAAGCTTCCTCTCCATTGAAACCATTGGGACTGGTCCCTTCCTGAAAAGTTGTTGCTCCAAGAGCAGCGAGGTCAAAGCTGAGCATTTCACTGGTTCTCATCACTGGTTCCATCTCTTCAATATTCTCTTTCACTTTTCCAAGTCGGTAACAATCAAACCGAAGTTTGTCCATTGTTTCGAGCATGTGGGGATGAACATAATAACTTTGGAAACCAATGTGGTTGTAGTGTCTAATGAAATTTGGTTCACCCGTAAGCATCTCCATAAGGAAATTGCTTGATTTCACCGGGTTGTCCATTGACAAATCGATGTATGCATCCACTGCAGTTACTTCTATGATCTTTGATTGGCTGGTGAAGGCATCATATTGTGCAAGTGTAAGATCATGCGATCCACCAAGAACCACCATTTTTTTACCGTGTTTTTGGAGTTCAGCCGCAACGGTTTTCAACGCTGCATAGGTATCGCTCAGTTCCGCTCCAATTCTTATGTTGCCAATATCAGCAACCTGTATATTTTTGTGCCAAAGGTAGAGTGCATAAAATTCTTTTCTAATGAAATCGATGCTGTTATTATTGTCAGTGCTATTTCCGTTTCCCCTTGTTTCGTTGCACCCCACAATAATGATGTCAACATCTTCCAAATCAGGGAAAATATCCTCGTAAATTAATATGCTTTTCCCAATTTGGCCTTCCCTGTATATTTCGTCATTTGACAGCAGGGTTACGTTTACAGGATCGAGAAAGTCGTTCAGGTTGAACATGGACATCACGCTATTATTTAGGCAAACCTAACATAAACTGATGATAATTTTCCCCGATTTATAACAAAAACCAACTGCTAAAAGCATTTACTGTAAGCCATTGATTGATTATCTTCGCGGTATGGACGAGATCATTAAGCAAATAGAAGCCTACAAGGAGGAAATCAATGCTTTTTCTGCAAACGATGCGGATCATCTTGAGGAATTTCGCATACGTTTTTTAGGTGTGAAGGGAATTGTGAAGGCCATCATGGCAGAAATGAAAAATGTTGCAGTTGAAGAGAAAAAGGTATTCGGACAGGTGTTGAATGCTTTCAAGATATTGGCAGAAGAAAAATTCGAGGTAGAAAAAAATAAAATAGAATCCGGTGCAAGTTCATCATCAGTCATGATTGATACATCCCTGCCCGGTTTGCCAATTCCATCAGGAAGCAGGCATCCTGTAACCTTGATGCGAAACAGGATCGTTGAAATATTTCAAAGGCTTTCTTTTACAGTAGCAGAAGGCCCTGAGATTGAAGATGACTGGCATAATTTTACGGCACTCAACTTGGACGAAAATCATCCAGCGCGTGATATGCAAGACACGTTCTATTTGTCTACTGATCCTGCAATTCTACTGCGCACCCATACCAGCAATGTTCAGATCAGGGAGATGGAAAAGAAGCAGATCCCCATTCGGATTATTTGTCCTGGCAGGGTTTACCGAAACGAGACCATCAGTGCACGTTCGCATTGTTTCTTTCACCAGGTTGAAGGATTGTATATAGATGAAAATGTATCGTTTGCAGATTTGAAGCAAACCCTTTACTTTTTTGTGAAGGAGATGTTTGGTGATGATGTGAAGGTGCGGTTTAGGCCCAGTTATTTTCCATTTACTGAGCCAAGCGCAGAGATGGATATCAGTTGCATGTTGTGCAAGGGAGATGGTTGTGCTGTATGTAAGCGCACCGGTTGGCTCGAGATCCTGGGTTGTGGCATGGTGCATCCGAATGTGCTTAAAAATTGCGGTATCGATCCGGAAAAATATACTGGCTTTGCATTCGGAATGGGTGTGGAGCGTCCAGCATTACTTAAGTATGGCATAACTGATATCAGGCTCTTCAGTGAAAATGACGTGCGGTTTTTGAGGCAGTTTGCTTCTATTTGAGACATAAGACAAAAGATGTAAGACATAAGATGTAAGTAAATAATATTATTGATCAATCATTTGGCTGTTCCTTGCATCTTATATCTTATGTCTCACGTCTTATATCTTATGTCTCACGTCTTATTTAAACTTCCAACCCCCTTCACGAACAACACATGCCCAAAATCCTCATCACCGGTGCGAATGGCTTAGTTGGTACCTACCTTATTAAAGAACTGCTTGGAAGTGGTGTGCAACTTGTTGGACTATACAGATCTGGATTGCCTTCAACATTATCCCAAGCAGAAATAGATCAAGTGGAATGGGTACAAGGTGACATTCTCGATGTAACGTTGATGTCTGATCTGATGGCTGAATGCGATACGGTTTATCATTGTGCAGGACTTGTATCATTCAATCCGAGAATGGCATCGAAATTGATGAAGGTGAATGTTGAGGGGACTGCCAACGTGGTTAATGCCGCTCTTGAAAATGGCGTGAAAAAATTGGTGCATGTGAGTTCTGTTGCCGCAATAGGACGAAAGAGAAACTACGAAACCGTCTCAGAGGAAACCAAGTGGGATGAAACTGCAAATCCCTCTGTTTACGGGGAAAGTAAATATTTGGGAGAATTGGAAGTTTGGCGGGCACATGCTGAGGGACTTGATGTGGCGATCGTAAATCCTGTAATTATATTGGGGCTTGGCGATTGGAGCCATGGTTCTTCTGCTACTTTCAAAAGTGCCTTCAATGAGTTTCCTTGGTACACAGAAGGCATCAGTGGTTTTGTAGATGCATCTGATGTAGCCAAGGCCATGGTTGGATTGATGAACAATGATGTTTCTGGTGAACGCTTTATTTTAAGTGCCGAAAACAAATCGTACAGGGAAGTATTCACGCAAATGGCAACTGCATTTGGGAAAAGGCCCCCTATTCGAAAGGTTACGCCCATCTTGGCTTCCATTGCCTGGCGCATGGAAAAAATAAAGGCCGTTTTTTCAGGCAGTGAACCGTTGCTTACAAAAGAAACGGCTGAGACGGCCCAGCAAAAGGTATATTTTAATAATACGAAGATCATGAAAACACTGCCAGGCTTTTCTTTCAAGCCGGTCGCTCAATCAATTGAAGATGCTTGCAAAGGGTATCTCAAGATGCTAGCGCAGACAAAGTAGTTGGGTGTTAATGTGAAATTAATTCACTATCATTTGTTCCATGGCTTCAAAGTGAGCGTTATCGGTTCAATTCAAGACTACAAATCAAAATCATAGGGCAGCATATCTCCCAACCTTTCCCATTCCCAATAACCGCTGTTGAAAATATCACGTTGGTCGTAGAAGTATCCATTTTCTTGAATCATGATGCTGTTGTAAAATTTCAATATTGAAATCTGGAAGGGTGTAGAGGCATCTAAATTCTTTTCATTCAAGTAGATCTTTGAAGGCAGCTCCTCTTTATAGAGCACACGAAGCTTGGATGGAAAATTCAATTCAAGCAATCCATTTTGAGACTTAGCATAATAATTGATTTCGTAGGGATTTTTAACCTGAAATGGTTTTTCAGTTGATTCATCAACCATTTCGATTTTATATCCGTTTAAATTCAGTGTGCTATCGTAGTAGCATCGAAAAAAATGCAGCAATGATCCATAATAGGCAGTACTTCGTTGCTCTGCCCAGCGGAGGCTATCAGTTTCGTTGCCATCCATATTTTTAAAAAATGGAAAGCCTGTTGTTTCTGTTGCACCGGTTTTGAATTCATGTATAAATGAATCTAGTTGGTACGTGATGTTATATCCCAATCCAGGATTTTCAACTTTAATGATTTCCTTGGAAACCACTTTCAGTTTATCTTTTTTCCTGTAATAGAAAAAACGAAGCACTTCAGGATTGAGTATTTTGCATTTTTGTGCATTTTCAGAAGTTCCGAGAAATTGGGAAAGAAAGAAGCTGCCATATTTTTCCCAGCCATCTTTCACTTCACTCGAAAAAACAATAGAAACTTCTTCAAGACTTTTCTGTTTGAGCTTAAGTTCCCAAACCCTGTCTGTAAGTCCTTCTGTCTGGTCATTGATCCTTTCTGTGATGTTTTCATAGCCACTGAAAGAGATGCATAATTCGTATCCTCCATTTGGAAGTCTTAGTCCAAAAATGCCCTCTGCATTTGCAATGGTTCCGAATGTTGTTTGGGCACAAAAAATAGACGCACCTTGAAGGGGCTGTTTTGTTTCTGCATCTATGATCTTGCCTGTGATGACAAAATTTTGTGCAACACCATCAATGCTCAATAAAGATAACATGCATACTATGATGTATGACAATTTGATGTTTTTCATTTGTTTCTTTTTATTCTTTACTTGTTTTGGCTATTTCTTGCTACCGTTGAGTTTTTCCCAGATTTCTGGAATTCTTCGGATCCAGATGAGCTCTCTTCTTTTTTTACCGGCCTCTTCTGCAGGGAATCCCATATATACTTTTCCTCCTTCCAAGTGATTGAAAACACCGCTTTGTCCCATTACGATGGCTCCTTTTCCAATTGTAATTGTTTTGTTTACTCCTACTTGTCCCCACAGCACTACGCCATCCTCCAATGTTGTTGCACCTGCAATGCCTACTTGTGATGCAATCAGACAATTTTTTCCAATCACCACATCGTGTCCTAGTTGAACCAGGTTATCAATTTTTGTTCCTTTACCTATGAGGGTGTTGTGGGTTACGCCCCGGTCGATTGTACAATTGGCTCCGATTTCAACATCATCTTCAATAATAACCGCACCACAGCTATCCATTCTTTTGTACCAGAGTTCCCTGTTTTTTTTCGTGTTATAGTAGAAAGCGTCTGAACCAATTACTGTGCCAGATTGAATTACCACGTTATTCCCAATGTGTGAATGATCCATAATAGAAACATTGGGTTGAATAATACAATTGTTTCCAATGGTTACATGGTTTCCGATAAATGCATTTGGTGCAATATAGGTTTGTGCTCCGATGGAAGCCGAGTCGCTGATATTTTTTATTGCCTTTTCAAAAGGCCTGAAGTGGTTAACTATTTTTAGATATGCCTCAAAAGGATTTTCTACAACAAGCAATGTCTTATTTTCGGGAAACAAAGTTAGCTGGTCGATGATGATAACCGTTGCTGCTGAGTCGATGCAGGTCTTGTAATATTTCGGGTGATCTACAAAAACAATATCACCATTTTCAACCTTGTGAAGTTCGTTAATTCCTATTGCCACATTACTTTCATTTCCTTTAATTGTAGCGCCAATGAAGTCTGCAATCCACTGCACGGTGATGGGAGATGGAAATTTCATTTGGTTTATTTTCGACAAAGATAGCGTTATGTAAAAGCGAATACTTTCAGATTATCAATTTAACATTTGATTTAACGTGATTTTATTTAGTTCCAACACCATGAATCCAATTTTTAAAATCATGATTTCGTTCAAAGTAATTAACATCCCCAAAAAAAATGTGAATAAAATAGTTGCCTAAAAATTTCATCTTACTGAAATATATTTTTAATATTGTGAAGGGAATAACATTCCCGGTACTTATTAACCCATCTATATAGCAGGGCCCGGTTTCAACCGGGCCTTGTAATTTTATCAATTCAGTGTTTAAGTGTCTATTCTTTTTTCCCAATTTGCCAATTTGCTTTTTTTGCTGAAATGTTCATCAATACAGCGTTTCAGCCCGATTATTTCTCTTACCTTGTGTGTAAATATTATTCCATGTTAAGATCCATGACAGGCTATGGTCGTAGTGAATGTGCAATCAATGACAGGATTTTTATCGTTGAACTCCGTTCTTTGAATGGAAAGCAATTTGAACTTTTATTGAAAATACCTTCCCTTTTAAAGCCATTTGAGTTTGAGCTAAGGAATTTTTTAGCAGAAAATCTTACGCGTGGTAGTGTAGAATGTACCATATCCATGAAACAAAATGGTTCTGCGAGAAGTTCAACCATTAATCTTGACCTTGCCAGATCCTATTATAAACAATTGAAGGAGCTTGCCAATGATTTGGATGCAGACGATTCTCAACTGATTGCTTCGATACTTCGGATTCCTGAAGTGATTAGCGTAGGGAACGAAGTGTTAGGGGAGTCGGATTGGGATCAGGTAATGAAGGTGCTGGTTGAATCAGTGAGTATGATTAATAAGCATCGGTTAGATGAAGGTGTTGCAATGGAAAGGGAATTGCTCCTCCGCATCGAAAATATCGAAGCCCTGCAAGCCAAGCTCGCCGTATTGGAGCCGCTTAGAAAGCAAAAAATTCGCGAAAATATTCAGAAGCTGTTGGAAGAGCATGTTGGAAAGGACAAGGTTGATAAGAACCGATTTGAGCAGGAGTTGGTGTACTATATTGAAAAAATAGACCTTACTGAAGAACAAGTGAGGCTAACAAACCATTGCAATTATTTCAAAACCCTCTTGAGCGATCCTGAAGTTTCCAAAGGAAGAAAACTTTCATTTCTGTTACAGGAAATTGGAAGGGAAATAAATACCACGGGTTCCAAGGCCTATGATGCCGACATCCAAAAATTTGTGGTGGAGATGAAAGATGAGCTTGAAAAAGCGAAAGAGCAGGTTTTGAATATTCTCTAAACTGGCAGCTACAACCTTCCATTGATTTTCACCGAACTAGCATAACTTTGCAGTATGTTTCAACGGGTTATTATAGCTGCCGTACTCGTCTTTTCAATATATGGTTGCAATGAGATTGGTCTTTTCGAAAAGGTGTTTTTCACGCCGTCTCAACAATGGAGCCAATCCTTTCAACCCGAGGTGAAATTCAACGTAACTGACACAAGTTCATCTTACCTGGTTTATTTTACGGTCCGTCACGCCGATGCCTATCCTTATAATAACCTTTGGATAAAGCTTCACAGCAAAATGCCTGGAGATACTATCGAAAATCAACAGCGATTTGATATTCCTTTGGCCGATGGTAAGCGGTGGTTGGGAACAGGGATGGACGATATTTTCAACCACAGGGTTTTGTTATATAGAAGTCCCGTAAAATTTGCAAAGTCAGGTGAGTATTCTCTTCGGATTTCGCATGATATGCGGACTGATCCGGTCAAATACATATTCAATGTGGGTATACGTATCGAAAAAGTAAAATGACATGCGTAAAGTTTTGGATAGGGTTCCTTTAAAGCTCATTAACTATATATATTGGTTTTTGTTGATCTACCTATTGGCTGCCTTGGCCTGGTGGTACTTTGAACTCACTCAGCAGAATGAGATTCTTTTCAATTATCAGCGATCACAACTGCAGCTCTCATCGAATCCAGCAGCGGCATCACAATTAAGTGTTATTCAGGATGCGCGCGACCGCAATGCAAAACAATACATTGGAGAAGGGCTCACCTTCATGATCATTACTATTATTGGTGCAGCATTTGTGTATGGCGTTGTACGCAGACAAATTAGCTTACACATGCAACAGCAGAACTTCATGATGGCTGTCACTCATGAGTTAAAAACACCCATTGCTGCCACCAAGCTCAGTCTGGAAACCTTGAAAAGGCATAAACTTGATGAGGTTCGGCAAAATGAAATCCTGACAGGTGCTATCAATGAAACGGATCGACTAAATGCCCTGTGTAATAATATCTTGCTCAGTTCACAACTTGAGTCAGGGGGCTATACTGTTACAAAATACGAATTTGATTTTTCAGCCATGGTTACTTCAGCAGTGGCTGAATTCAGGAAACGCTATCCAACGCGGAAAATCGAAATGAGCACCTTTGAGCAAATATATTATTATGGTGAGGAGTTTTTAATCAGGTTGGTTTTGAATAACCTGTTGGAAAACGCCATAAAATATACCCCTGCAATATTACCCATCACTGTTGAACTTGTCCAACGTAAAGAAAGTATAGAATTGATGGTGAAAGATGAGGGACCAGGTATTCCCGAATCTGAACGAGGAAAGATTTTTGAAAAATTTTACCGCATTGGTGATGAACTCACGAGAACAAGCAAGGGAACTGGTCTTGGTTTGTTCTTGAGTACCAAAATCATCAAGAATCACCATGGTAGCATCTTACTGGAAAATAATGTTCCGTCTGGCTCCGTTTTCAAAATAATACTACCAACCTGATCGACTATGAGTGAACAAAAAAAACCATCCATCCTCATTGTGGAAGATGAGGAAAGTTTGCAGGGGGCACTAAAACTTAACCTGGAGCTTGAAGGATATGAAGTGAGTTGTGCCGATAATGGGCTTATTGCCATCATGAAGGTGGAAGAAGAATATTTTGATTTGATACTTCTCGATGTGATGTTGCCAGAAATTGATGGCTTCGATGTATGCGAAACCATCAGGTTGAAAAATATTGATACGCCGATATTGATGTTGAGTGCCCGAACAGGAAGCGCTGATAGGGTGATGGGGTTGAAAAGGGGCGCGGATGATTATCTTACAAAGCCTTTCAATCTTGAGGAGCTGTTATTGCGCATTGAAAAACTGATTGAAAAAAACAAAAAGCTTCAGGAGAAATCAAGCTTGGGTCAACAATATAGTTTTGGGGGAAATAGCATCGACTTCAGGGCCCAGATTGCCATCAACGTAAAAGGAGAATCCATTGAGCTGAGTAAAAAAGAAACCATGTTGTTGAAACTGATGATTGAATACAGAAATGAAGTGGTTTCTCGTGAGAAGATACTTCAGGCTGTATGGGGCTACCAGGTATTTCCAACTACACGCACCATTGATAATTTTATTCTAAACTTCAGAAAATATTTTGAGCTGGACCCTCGTGAACCCGTACACTTTCATTCTGTGAGGGGTGTGGGGTATAAGTTTAGTGAATAGAGAGACGTCAGATGTCAGACGTCAGATCTGAGACAAAAGATGTAAGACGTAAGATATAAGGATGGAGAAGTTTGATCTGTTTTAAAGTGTCAGGGAATAGTATAGAGAATCTTGTTTTATAAATCTCCCAATAAGGGTCGTATAATGATATCTTCTACACAGGCCTGAGGAGAAAGTTTGCTCGCTGTAACTATCATTTTTGCTATGTCTGACGCTTCCATGATTCTTTCGGGATTAATGCCAGCCCCATCCCATGAACTGGTCATCGTTGCACCAGGATGTACTGTTGTTACCTTGATGCCAAAGGCCATAAGCTCTTCCCTCAGGTTCTTGCTAAATCCATCCAAGGCCCATTTGCTGATGCTATATGAGCCGCCATTTGAATAAGCTTTCAGCGCTGCAATGGATGAGATGTTGAATATATGTCCCGATTTTCTTTTTATCATCGATGGAACCAAGGCCCTCGTTAAATGATATGCGGCAACTAAGTTTACGGAAAGCATTTTTTCTAACTGTCCCTCTGGTTCATTGTATATGCTGCCCGGAACATAGGTGCCGGCATTGTTTATCAATACATCAATGGTGTCTGTGGCTTTAAGAAGTTGATCTGCAAATCCCTTCACTTCTAAAGGTTTTTCTAAGTCAACATCAAAGCTTGATACCTGAATATTATTTGCTGACATCAGTTGTTTCTGCCAATCCATTGTTTTATCCATGTTCCTGGAACATAGAAAAAGATGCGCACCCTCTTTTGCAAAGTGTTCTGCAAGCACCTTGCCTATTCCACGCGATGCACCAGTTATGACTACATTCATAAACTTTTTTTCAAAGGTAAGGTCTAACCTTCTAATCTTCGATTTATGATAAATTCTCTTTGTTCTATCTTACATTCGCATTACCATGGCAAAAAAGTATCATCACATATTTTTTGATCTTGACCACACCCTTTGGGACTTTGACTCAAATTCTGAAGCCACCCTTTTAGACTTGTATCATGAACTGCAGCTTGCAGAAAAAACCAGTGGCAGTTTTGATGAATTTCACAAAATATACCACCATCACAACGCGATTTATTGGGAGCGTTTCAGAAAGGGACAAATCAACCGGGATGAATTACGTTGGAAACGCATGTGGCGAACCTTGGTGGATTATAAGATAAATGATGAAGGACTTTCCAAGGTGATGAGTGACCGCTACCTGGAGATACTTCCAACTAAAACAAAATTGTTTCCCCATTGTCTTGAATTGCTGAATCACCTGAAGGATGCTAAATACCCGATGCACCTGATAACAAATGGCTTTGAAAAAACACAACACGAGAAACTGAAGAATAGCGGAATTGATCATTTTTTCATTGAAGTGGTAACCTCAGAACAGGCGGGTATCATGAAGCCCCATGCCGCAATTTTTGAATATGCCATGAACAAGGTAAATACAATTGCAAATACTTCAGTGATGGTAGGAGATACATTGGAGGTGGATATCCTTGGTGCAATCAATGTTGGTATGGACACTATTTATTTCAATCCGGCTCAACCGCCATCAGAAAAAATAAAACCCACCCATGTGGTCCAGAACCTTGGAGAAATGATTCAACTTTTCTGATGTTTAGTAGCGTGCAAGTACGGTAACACCACCTTGTACTACATCACCAATTTTTACTGCAGTCTTTACATCCAATGGAAGCAATAAATCAACACGGCTACCAAATTTTATGAAGCCAAGTTCTTCATTTTGTTTTACCTCAGCGTCCACTTTCGCATAGTTTACAATTCTCCTTGCCAAGGCACCGGCAATTTGCTTAACCAATATGGTGATGCGTGGGGTTGTTAATACAACACTATGACGCTCGTTTTCAGTTGATGATTTTGGGTCCCAGGCAACAAGGTACTTTCCTTTGTGGTACTTGCTATAAACTACCTTACCTGAAATGGGGTTCCTGTTTACATGCACGTTGGCAGGACTCATAAAAACAGAAATCTGAAGTCGTTTTTCTTTGAAAAATTCTTGATCGATGGTTTCTTCAATTACAACTACTTTCCCGTCTGCTGGGGCAATGATGGCATTTTCGTCAAATGTATGTTCCCTACTTGGTAACCTGAAAAACGAAATAATGAACATCCAGAATCCAGCTAAAATAATATAACATATCCAGCCAAGGATGGCAGAGATGGGTTCGAGATGTAAGTGTACTGTTAGTATCAACGCAGCACAAACAATGGTTGTGATGGCAATAGTTGGATATCCTTCCTTGTGTATGGTCATGATTCTTTATTGGAATTGCAAAAATAGGGATTCAGATCAGCAATTTATTTTTCTTCTTCTTGCCAACACATGCCAAGCACCGGTTATTTCATCGTTTACAACCTCTGTTAAATATTCATGCAGGGCAACAGTGGGACAAATATGATATGGTATCCCAGTTAGCAAGTCTCCGATAGCGAAATTGTGATTATCCAGGAACTCTAATACAAGGTGCTCCTCGCTTTGTGAAATTGCTTTTGTATTCGGATATTCAGGGAAAAAGACCCTTTTCGAGATGTCGTTTTCTGCTGCAACAGATTTATGTCCTAAATCAACGCATATTTTATGATCCGACAATACAGATATCACCCTTGTAAGTATATAGACAGCTGGCTTGAACTGTTGTTCGGGACAAATGCTCGCATAACCATGGTCCCAGAATATATTGGTACCAGGACTGCAATCGCGGTCTGTTTTTTTTGCATGAATGGAAAAACTTGGTGATCCACCAGCTACAATATTCCCCAAATCATATCCTTTTTCACTAAATTTTTTTTTGAGTGTGAGAACGGGTTCGAAGCTTGCATCACAAGCAATCAGCTTTTCATTGGGATCTGGTTGTCGTTGGTGCCCATCATACACATGCATGCCACGGTAGATCAATGATTTCATTTGTAGGATGGCTTCATATAACTCAATCACCTTTTCGCCAGGGGTGATGCCAGTTCTATTCATTCCAATGTTGAGATCTATATAAACATCAATGCTTGCATGGTGATTTTCAAAAACCGCATTTATTTTTTTAGCTGAGTCAATATTATCTACAATACAAGCAAAATTTGTTTGGGCATAGAGTTTTGTGACCTGGTAAAGCCTTTCAATACGCGGCCCTATCGGTTGGTGTGCAAATAAAACATCTTCTGCCTTGTTCATACCCAACAGTTCTGCTTCTGCGATGGTTGCACATTTGTATTTGTTAATTCCATGCATTTGCATCATTCTGATGCCTTCTGCTGTTTTATGTGTTTTAATATGCGGACGAAGCCTGTTTACATCACCAACCATGAGAACCATTTCTTTTATGTTTTCATTTACAATGGTTGGAAATACAATGAGTGCAGGGCTGTCGATGGTATCTATATTTTTTATGGTGTGGAGCATGATTCTTGCAGATTTGAAAAATTAAAATTGTTCAAGGCATCTTCAATTTCTTCAGGCGTATCCATGGTTACCAACTGTGTTCTGAGTGGTTTAATATTGATGATCCCCTTGAGGTAGTTGGCATAGTGTCTTCTCATTTCGAAAATGCCCACCCTTGGTCCTTTCCATTTTACAGAGGCTCGAAGGTGTTGTTTTACTACTTCAAGACGTTCCTCAATGGTTGGCGGATCCAGTTTTTCACCTGTGGCAAAATAATGTTTTACTTCTCTGAAAAACCAGGGGTTTCCGATGGCCGCCCTACCAATCATGATACCATCAATCCCGTATTTATTTTTGTATTCAAGTGCTTTTTCTGGACTGTCAACATCTCCATTGCCAAAAATCGGAATATGAATGCGGGGGTTGTCCTTAACTTTTGCAATCCAACTCCAATCCGCATCCCCTTTGTATAATTGGCTTCTGGTTCTGCCGTGAATAGCCAAAGCCTGAACACCAATATCTTGCAGTCTTTCCGCCACTTC
>CANJEF010000003.1 GCA_947472965.1 Sphingobacteriales bacterium | reverse complement strand
GGTGCTGAAAACGGTAAAAAATTTATTAATTCTTTGCAGTTAATTAGTCACTTGGCAAATGTTGGAGATGCAAAGACACTTGCTATTCATCCTGCATCAACTACACACGTAGAATTGAGTGCTGATGAAAGGCTTAAAGCTGGGGTGTTGCCCAATTTAATCAGGATTAGTGTTGGTATAGAACACATTGAGGATATTAAAAACGATTTTATTCAGGCTTTTGGAAAGCTATAGTTGTGATTAAGTGATTAAACATAAAAAGAGGCCGTTAAGCCTCTTTTTATGTTCATATTTACACTAATCGTAATCTTATGTTAACGATATCCAACAAGCTTAGAGTTATAACTACATCCACCTCCTGCCATTCCCCTGCCAGATGCGCAAGAACTTAAAATTGCAATAATTAGTATGGTCGTTAAAACCAGGTAAATTTTTTTCATTATTTATCGTTTCAATACAAAGGTAGAAAGATTTATCGACCAATTGAAATAAAACAAAGACGTTTTTTATCTTTTTATAAGTGTTTTAGCGCTGCTGTTGATTCCTGTTTACCTCACTTTTTTATGCTTTTACAACCAACGGGAATGTAATTTTATCTTATCTTGTTCTCTTATATTATACTATGAAAGTGATATTGAATAAGCCTGTTGTATTTATGGATCTTGAAACTACAGGCCTTAGCCTTACGCAAGATCGGGTCGTTGAAATTGCATTGCTGAAGGTGAATCCAGATGGCACTGAGGTGAAAAAAAGAAAACTGATTAATCCTGAACGCCCTATTCCGGCTGAAGTGACTGCCATCCATGGCATCACAGATGAAATGGTGAAAGATGCCCCAACCTTTAAGGTTGCAGCTAACGAGATTAAGCAATTTTTGGAAGGTTGTGATTTGGCTGGTTACAACTCAAATAAATTTGATTGGCCTTTGTTGATGGAGGAATTTCTTCGATGTGGACAGGATTTTGACATCAAAGGAAAAAAATTCCTAGATGTGCAAAAGATATTCCATGTAATGGAGCCTAGAACCTTGGCCGCTGCATATAAATTCTATTGTGATCAAACACTTGAAAATGCCCATAGTGCTGAAGCGGATGTAAACGCAACCTGGCAGGTATTTGAGTCACAAATTCAGCGATATAGTCAGTTGGGTGAAACCATAGACTCAATATTGCAATATATTGGTGAGGATGAATTGGTTGACTTCGCCCGGAGGATGATAATGGATAATGGAAAGGAGGTATTCAATTTCGGAAAACATAAAGGACGGGCCGTTGAAGATGTTCTTAAAAATGAGCCATCATACTATGATTGGATGATGAAAAGTGATTTTCCTATGCACACAAAGCAAAAGTTGACTGAAATACTGAACCGTGCCATCTTGAAACAACGCGGCCATTGATTCTCTTACTAATAATGTTTAACGATTGATATGTTCGAGAAACTGGTAATCATACCAACGTATAAGGAAAAGGAAAATGTTAGTCATATCATTAAGGCGATATTTGACCTTGAAAAGAACTATCACATTCTTATTATTGATGACAACTCGCCTGATGGGACTGCGGCGATTGTAAAGGGGTTAATGTTGCAATACCCCGACCAACTTTTTCTCGAAGAAAGAACCGGTAAATTAGGGTTGGGTACAGCTTATATCAAAGGGTTCAAGTGGGGGCTCGAAAGAGGGTATCAATATATTTTTGAAATGGATGCCGATTTCTCTCATAATCCCAATGACCTTGAGCGCTTATACCTTGCATGCAAAGACGGAGGAGCAGATGTTGCAGTTGGTTCCAGGTATGTTAAAGGTGGAAGGGTAGAAAATTGGCCTTTTTCAAGGATTTTAATTTCAAAAGGTGGAGCTCTGTATACAAGAATTATTACTTGGATGCCTGTAAAGGATCCTACTGCAGGTTTCGTATGCTATAAAAACAAAGTACTTTCAGCCATAGATCTTGACAAAATCAGGTTTGTTGGTTATGCCTTTCAAATTGAAATGAAATTTGTTTCCTGGAAACTTGGGTTTAATATCAAAGAAGTTTTTATAACCTTCAAGGATCGAATTCATGGTGCATCAAAAATGTCTAAGGGCATTATACAGGAGGGTGTAGTTGGGGTGCTTTCAATGCAAATGAATAGCATTTTTCAAGGTGTTCCCGCCAAGAACCCCCGTTGATATTTTAATAGAATTATTTCTCGCTTTGTACTTAATCGAATCCAATGAAAAAAGCTTTTCTCCAATTGCATCTGGCCATTTTTTTAGCAGGCTTTACAGGGGTATTGGGTAAGTTGATTACACTAAATGAATCCCTGTTGGTATGGTATAGGATGCTTTTTGCAATGTTGTTTCTTCTGGGTCTTTCTTTTTTTTCCAAGAAACTAAAATGGCTTCCTTTTCGTAAAATGATTCCCTTGATTGGTATCGGAGCAATCATCGCGTTGCATTGGGTCTTTTTTTATGGAAGTGTAAAATATGCCAACGTTTCAGTGTCTCTGGTTTGTTTTTCAGCGATAGGGTTTTTCACATCACTACTTGATCCGCTTCTTACAAACCGAAAACCCATTATGGCCGAAATACTACTTGGATTGATGGTTATGTTTGGTATCTATTTGATTTTTCATTTTGATGAACAATACAGATTGGGTATTGCCTTTGGTGTGGTGTCATCTTTTTTTGCATCGATTTTCCCCATCTTAAATAAAAGAATCATAAGCAAATATGATCCTGATACCATTACCTTCTATGAGTTGGGTGGAGGTTGGTTCTCTTTGAACTTTATAGTACCTGTTTACCTGATGTTTATGCCGGAGGTAAGACTGTTGCCAGATATGACTGACTTATTTTGGTTGATTATTCTGAGTCTTTTCTGTACCGTTTTAGCCTTTAATTTGTCTGTTCGTTCTTTAAAACACATCTCTCCATTCACAGTCAATTTAAGCTATAACCTGGAGCCGATTTACGGAATATTGCTTGCCTTTGTTGTTTACAAGGAAAACACCTACTTGGGTTATTCGTTCTATGTTGGTTTTGCAATTATTTTTATTACCGTATTAATTCAATCATGGCGGGTATGGAAAGCCCAAAAATCAATCCAAGTCGTTCAATAAATGGCTAATTTCACTCTATAAATTTTTTGATATGCTACGTAATCCATCAGCATCCTGCCTTGCATTATTTTTTCTATTCATATTTACGTCAAGCGTTACTGCTCAAAAGAAGCAATTGGATCATTCCGTTTATGATTCTTGGGAATCATTGGGTGAGAAAAAAATAAGTTCAAACGGTCTTTGGGTTGCATACACTGTTGATGTACAAGAGGGAGATGGCAGGTTTATGCTTCAGAAAACGGATTCTTCATTTACTCTTGAAATCCCTAGAGGTTACGCGGCTACATTTACACCGGATGATAAATTCTTAATTCTGTCCATAAAGCCTTTTTATAAGGATACCAGGGATGCCAAAATAAAAAAGAAAAAACCGGAGGACTTCCCCAAGGATTCTCTTGGCATCATTGATTTAGAAAAAGGCAATGTTGAAAAAATTGCTTCCGTTATTTCCTATAAGGTTCCTTTGAAATATGGAGAAAATTTTGCTTACCAACTCTCAAAAGCAGCATCTGACAGCATCTTGAAAAAAAGGAAATCCCAAGATTCAATTGTTATAAAGAAAGACAGTTCAAAACAACATATCCCTTTGATTATTGAGCATGTGCCTGATAAAAAACAAAAAAGAAAATTAAGTGCCAATACAGAAAATGATGTAGATACAGATGCTGATGCAGAAGGTGATTCAGATGATAAACAACCCGTTGAAGAAGGAAGCATGCTCGTCATCAGAAATCTAACAGAAAAAAGAGATATCAAGATTCAACTGGTTAGTGAATACTATTGGAGTGAAAATGGAAAAATACTTCTTATAGAATCCAGTAAAAGTAAAACAGATAAAAATCTCAAGCCAGCTGTTTTCATTTGGAGAAGCATAGAAAATCGCTATGACACCATCCTCACTGGTGGCAATGATTTTAAGAATTTCGCCATTGATCAAAATGGATACCAAGTTGCCTTTTTGGCTGAGCGAGATAGTATCTATAAGTCTTTACAAAAATTTTATAAACTATGGTATTGGAAAAATGGGGATAAAGAAGCGTCTTCACTTATCGACAATTATACCGTTGGAATGAACGCAAATTGGACTGTCAATGAATTTTATAAACCCAATTTCAGTAAGTCTGGCGGCAAATTGTTTTTAGGAACCAACCCAATAAAATCAATAAAAGATACCAGTCTTGTTGATATCGACTTGGTAAAATTGGATGTATGGCATTACAATGATGATTATCTCCAGCCATATCAACTTAAAAATCTGGATCGGGAAAACAAAAGGTCTTTTTTAGCAAGCATCAATCTGGCAAACAAGCAATTTGTTCAACTTGCAGATTTGCAAATGCCTGAAGTTATTATTTCTAACGAAGGGGATGGTATGTTGTTTGCAGGTTTGTCTGACAGGGGTAAGCGGATTCAAATGCAGTGGGAGGGAGGAACAAGAAAAGATATTTTTGAAGTTGATGCCAATACAGGAAACAGGAAAATGATCAAAGCCGACTTGGATGGCATGGTTCAGGTTTCACCATCGGGGAAATATATCTATTGGTATGATCTTGCTGATAAAAATTATTTTAGCTATCTCAATGGTAAGCTGCTTAACATCAGCATACAGGTCAAGCAAAAATTGTATGACGAAGAGTATGATATGCCTTCATATGCCACACCATACGGCATCATGAATTGGTTGAATGGTGATTCAAGTCTTTTCGTTTATGATCGTTATGATATATGGAAATTGGATCCATTGGGTATCAAGAAACCGGAGAATATTACTGCAGGAATTGGAAGAAAAACAAATACAACATATAGGGTTTTAAAAACAGATCCTGAAGAGCGATTTATTAAAACAGGACAATCTATTATCTTAAAAACATTTGATGAACAGAATAAGCATGCCGGATTAGCAACATTGAATGTTGGGGTTTCACAAAGTCTTAAACAAATTCAAAAAGGTGCTTTCGCATTAAATTCTTTTATCAAGGCTAAAGAGGCTAATGCGTATGTCTATACCAAGGAAAACTATATCAATTCACCTAAGATTCAATTTTCAACCGATTTAGTGAATGAAAAGAGCTTGAGTAATATCAATATTCAGCAGTCTCAGTACAACTGGGGAAATGCAGAGCTTTTTAGCTGGACTGCCTATAATGGTAAGAAGGCAACTGGGATTGTATACAAACCAGAAAACTATATTCCCGGAAAGAAATATCCCTTAATTGTGTATTTCTATGAAACCCTTTCGGATGGCTTGCATAATTATTTGCCTCCTGCTCCTACACCAAGTCGTTTGAATATTCCATTTTTTGTTAGCAGGGGTTACGTAGTATTGGCGCCTGACATTCATTATGAAAAAGGATATCCTGGAAAAGGTGGATTCGATTATGTTGTAAGTGGTGCTCGGGCACTTGTGAAAAAGGGGATAGCAGACAGTACTAAAATGGGAATACAAGGACAAAGTTGGGGAGGGTATCAAGTTGCCCATATAATTACGCGCACAAACCTCTTTGCTGCTGCGTGGGCTGGTGCTCCTGTTGTAAACATGACCAGTGCTTACGGCGGTATTCGCTGGGAGAGTGGCATGAACAGGCAATTTCAATATGAGAAGTCGCAAAGCAGAATTGGCGCAACGCTATGGGAAAAGCCTCAATTGTATATGGAAAATTCACCACTGTTTCATTTACCAAAAGTTAAAACTCCTGTGGTAATCATGTCCAACGACGCGGATGGAGCTGTTCCCTGGTATCAAGGCATTGAAATGTTTACTGCTATGCGACGCTTGAACAAGAAAGTTTGGATGTTGAACTATAATGGGGAAGCTCATAACTTAGTAGAACGAAAAAATCGAAAGGATATCCAGATTAGAGAACAACAGTTCTTTGATTGGCTTTTGAAAGGTGAACGACCTGCTTTGTGGATTAGTGAAGGTGTTCCGGCCATTGAAAAAGGAAAATCATGGGGATTGGATTACGTTAAATAGCTATGTTGTTCTTATAGCGTATATAAAATTTAAGTTTTAATTTCTATTGCCATTAGTTCTGGTCATTTTGAATATTCCACCACCCCGGCACTCATTAGTCTGCACCTTCGGTGCATCCTCCTTCGTGCCACTCCTTCCCGATGA
Organism: Sphingobacteriales bacterium; assembly: GCA_947472965.1. Next base: position 8,393 of record CANJEF010000003.1, on the reverse strand, counting down.
TCTCGCTTCGCTCAATATCGGGATGAAACACCTGTCCAGGCGGGGAATATTTTTGATTGTACTTTAATAGGAATCACTTTAGAGTCTAAGTAATCCAGCCTTGTACATGGTATTCATTGGTTTGTTGTCCCAAAACAATTCAAAATCATCCATGTTGCTATTCTCGTAATCTTCCTTAACCTCTTTTAGGGTATATGTTTTGGAATTGCTTATTGAAATTTTTTCCAATAGCTTGATCAACCATTCAGCTTGGTTTTTAATAAGCTGAATTTTATTTTCTCCTGAATTGTTAGCAAATGACAAGGTTGCCATTTCCCTTTGCATCCCTTTTTTTGATTGTGTATAAAATTCAATTGTTGGGGCAATGCCCATCCAAATGATCTTTGCATTGGGATTGAACAAGGGGAGTTCATTTTCCTGGAGTGCCACCTCAATGTAATCTTTTGGAATTGATGTTTTGGGAATGGTGAAGTCAAACCACTTTTGTAAGGGGTCATCAAGGCACCTGTTTTGCATATAGTTGAACAATGATTTTTTCAATCCAAAGCTAAAAGATTCATGGTCTGTGCCAGTTGCGTCGTGAAATTGAACGTCATTGTTGGCAAAGGAGCCAATTTCATTTGTATCCTTGGTTACTTTGTATTTAGCTGGATTTAATCCTACCGGACTGTGTACCGTCATGGCAAATTGATGCCAAAATGCAGAGTTAAGTACACCGGTTTTAAAAAGTTGCCTAACCATTTCCATCGAGTCAATCGTTTCCTGTGCAGTTTGGGTGGGAAATCCATACATCAAATAGGCATGAACCATAATACCTGCTTCAATAAAATGTCTATTAACTTTCGCTACTTGCGATACGGTGATTCCTTTTTCGATCAACTCCAAAAGCCTATCTGAGGCTACTTCAAGTCCACCACTAACCGCAATGCAGCCAGAAGCTTTTAATAAGAGGCAAAGGTCTCTTGTGAAACTTTTTTCAAACCTAACATTGCCCCACCATGTCAAAACCAGTTTTCGCTTAATGATTTCGATGGCCAGTGCTTTCATGAGTGCTGGAGGTGCTGCCTCATCTACAAAATGAAATCCTGTTTGACCCGTTTTGGAAATCAATTCTTCTATTCTGTCACACAACTCAGCTGCAGCAACAGGTTCATACATTTTTATATAATCAAGCGATATATCACAAAAAGTACATTTCCCCCAATAACAACCATGTGCCATGGTCAATTTATTCCATCTGCCATCACTCCACAAACGGTGCATTGGATTGGCTACTTCAATGGCAGAGATGTATTTGTCGAGCGGAAGGTCGGTATAATCGGGTGTTCCAAGTTCTGCTTGCTTGTAGTTTTTGATTTTAATATTATCATAATATGTAACCACACCGTCATTGAGCAGGAATGTTCTTTTCAATTTTTGCTTGTCTTGTTCCCCGTCAACATAGGCGATTAGGCATTCAACAGGCGACTCTCCATCGTCCAATGTGATGAAATCATAAAATTCAAATACCCTGGCATCACTGATGCTTCTTAGTTCTGTATTTGCAAAACCACCACCCATAGCAACTTTAATTGTTGGATAATTTTTCTTAATCCATTGACTGCATCGGAGTGAGGAGTATAGGTTTCCCGGAAACGGCACTGAAAATGCGACCAGTTTAGGATCTATATCTTTTATTTTTTTTTCAAGTATATCAAGGTAAATAGAATCAATATAGCTTTGGGGTTCTTGTAAGGATTGATAGAGTTCATCAAAGGAATTGGCACTTCTCCCAAGTCTTTCAGCATACCTGCTAAAACCAAAATGTTCATCTACAGATTCCTTGATCAGATCTGAAATATCTTCTAAATACATGGTGGATAGAAACTTTGCCTTGTCTTGAATACCCAACTCACCAAAGTTCACTTCAATTTCTTCAGACTGGATAAATCTTGACGCTTCCGGCAAAAAGGATCTTCTTCCAATCAAATAAGCAAGTGTAGGGTTTTTGCCTTGAAGAAAAAGCATTACATCATCAATGGTGTTGATATAACGTTCTTTCAGCCGAATGATTCTATTTGAATTTGCAGATTGTTCTTGGTTTGATTTTTCAATGTGGTTAAAGATGTTATTCAATCCACTTTTGGAAAAAACCTCAAGAATGGTTTCGATCCCAAGGTCTACTTGAAAGGCTGTTATATTTCTTTTATTTAGAAATCCCTTCAGGTATGCGGTTGCTGGATAAGGGGTGTTTAGCTGCGTAAAGGGCGGTGTAATTAAAAGTAGGGGCTTGTTCAATGATGAGTTGATTTGCTAGGATAGTTTAGTAAATCCTCTCTGAATCGAAAGATTCAAGTGCCTTTGTGTATTCTGCCAAAAAGCTTGAACCCATGGCACCATCAATTATCCTGTGGTCGTATGAAAGGGATACAAACATCATGTGCCTGATTGCAATGCTGTCGCCTTGCTCTGTTTCAATAACAACGGGTTTCTTTTTAATGGCTCCAGTTGCAATTATCGCAACTTGTGGTTGGTTGATAATTGGCGTTCCCATGAGACTTCCAAAAGTTCCAACATTGGTGAAGGTGAAAGTTCCTTCCGTTGTATCATTTGGCAAAAGCTTCCCATTTCTTGCAGTATTTGCCAGGCGATTCACTTCCTTGGTAATACCAATGAGATTGAGTTTATCTGCATGTTTAATTACAGGAACAATCAGGTTTCCATTTGGAAGTGCAGTTGCCATTCCAATGTTGATATTTTTTTTCACCAAAATGGTATCACCTACAACACTTGAGTTAAGCAATGGGTATTTCTTGATACATTTAATTAGTCCTTCAATTAATAAAGGGGTAAAGGTTATTTTTTGTCCTTCTCTTTTTTCAAATTCCTTTTTTTTCTTTTCTCTCCAGAGTACTAGATTTGTAACATCTATCTCTGCAAAGCTTGTAACGTGCGCACTGGTAGCCTTGCTTCTTGTCATATGTTCAGCGATGAGTTTTCTCATCCTGTCCATTTCTATCACTTCAACGCCTTGTGACTGGTCTGCCTCTGTTTGGCGATAGCTACTTTGAAGATTGTCCGTAATTGGATTGCTGTTGTATTTGGGTTCCGCAGTTTCAGCACTGCTTTTTTTGTAACCGTTGTTTTGGTGGCCATCAACTCTTTGCTCTACATAATTCAGAATATCCTTTTTGGTCAATCTCCCTTCATTTCCAGTGCCTGGAATCGATTCAAGCTCTGTTAGGGGAATACCTTCCGTTGCGGCAATATTCATTACTAGCGGTGAATAAAATCGGATATCGTTTTTGGGTTGGTTGTATTGCTGATTAGATGGTTGAAAAGGGATCTCAATATCCTTTACTTCAACTTGTGGTGCAAGTTCTTTGTGTGTTTCAATTGCCGGGGAAGTTGGTTTTTCCTGGATTGTAGGTGTAGTTGATTCCAAATTTTCAGTGCTGCCCGTTCTGATTTTGGCAATGATTGCACCGATGGCTATTACATCATTTTCCTTGCACAAAATTTCTTCTAGAATACCCTCAGCGGTGGACGGCACTTCACTATCAACCTTATCGGTTGCAATGTCTAGCAATGTCTCATCCAAACGCACTTGGTCGCCTACGTTCTTATGCCATTTTAGCACAGTAGCCTCCATGATGCTTTCTCCAAGTTTTGGCATTATGACATTTATGATGGCCATCAGTCAAAATAGGGTTTGGTCATATCCTGTAAAGTTAACATATTCCCTTGATTCTCAATTTTGATTGAGGTAAACTTATTCCAAATTTTTCCTCATAAAATTGAGGGCTTGTACTGCCGTTAATTCGATATTCCTTTTACGATCAAATCTGAATTGAAAAGTGGTTGAGGTTGTTTTTTTAGCTGTTGAAATTGCAACACATACATATCCTACTGGTTTTTCATCAGTTCCGCCACCAGGCCCCATGATGCCTGAGGTAGCTAAGGAGATGTCTGACCCGGTTTTTTCTCTTATCCCTTCAGCCATCTTTTCAACTGTTTGTATGCTAACTGCACCATGTTTTTGGATGATGCCTTCGGGTACATCCAACATGTTAATTTTTACTTCATTGGCATAGCTCACAACACCTCCTAAAAAGAAGCTGCTGCTTCCTGGTATTGCGGTAATCAGGTGTGAGATGTATCCGCCTGTGCAACTTTCTGCTATTGATAAGGTGAGTCTTTTTTCAATGAAGATTGCTGAAATAGCCTCCTGAATGCTTAAATCCATATCTACAACAAGGTAATCTTGTACAATATTTTTAAGTTGACTGAAGTTTTCCTCAATTGTTTTTTCCTCAATTTGTTGCATGTCTCCGCTAAGCCTCAGTCTTACCATGCCATAATTAGGTAAGTATGCGAGTTTTATATTAGGGGACAGGTTTTTTTCAAAGTCGACAAGCATTTCTGCTAAAAAGGATTCACCAATACCGGCCGTTAAAAGCGTTCTGTGAATGATTGGTTTCAAGCCAAATCTTTTCTTCAATTCCGGAAGAATATATTGCTCCATCATTCCTTTCATCTCATGGGGCACGCCAGGCATGCTAACAAAAATGGTCTTGTTTTTTTCAAACCACATTCCTGGAGCAGTTCCTCTGAAATTTTGAATTACGGTGCAAGTATCGGGCACCTCAGCTTGTTTGAGGTTTCGTTCAAGTAACGGTCTTTTAAGGAGGTTTTCAAAGATGTTTTTTACATTAGCAAGTGCATCATCATTAACCACCATGTTACCATTGAAGAACTTGCATAACAGTGGTTTTGTGATATCATCAGAAGTTGGACCAAGTCCACCGGTGATCAATACAATGGAGGAAGTCTGGTTCTCCTTTTCAAGGCAGTCCCATATTTGATTCCAGTCATCACCAATAGATAATCTTTTGTCAACCTTAATGCCAATTTTATTCAATTCAGCAGCGATCCAGGCACTGTTGGTGTCAATGGTTTGTCCAATGAGCAGTTCATCACCAATGGTTACAATAGAAGCTGACATTTTATTATTCTCAATCATGTGTTTCTCTCATTAAAAAAAATGGCTGGAGTTTGTCAACAAGTGCTGGTGGCATGATGGTTTTGTTGTTTGTTGACGCATCCATAAAGTACAGAAGGACATTGGCTTTGCATATCAGTTTTCCTATTTCGTTATAGGCTTCCTGAATAAACTCAATTCTATGATCAGATGGGATTTCCATCAACATGGTTTTGATTGTGAGTAGATCATCATACCTGCCGGGCCTGATGAAATCACATTGTATTCTTACAACAGGCATGTATATACCCATTTCCTCAATTTCCTTATAGCTTATGCCCAAGCTTCTGATTGATTCAGTTCTTCCTGATTCAAAGTATTCTACAAATTTTGCATGATACACTACGTGCATTTGGTCTGTATCAGCATATCTAACTCTTAATTGAGACTCGTATGAAAACATAATTAAATTTTATTTTCCTGCAATTCCATCAACGCTAAACTTGCCTGGGCCACATAATATCAGCACCAAAAAACCCGCAAGATATAATGTGCCCAATTCCGCTTTACCAAAGAAGTCCAAGTGATTCACCTGGAATACAACCACGCCCATTGTAATAATGATTGGAATGGCTACTATTCTAGTAAAAAGTCCAATCACGATAAACAGGGCACAAAAGAATTCAGCAAATACAACCAATAAAAGTGATCCGGTAGAGCCTATTCCTAAAAAATTGAGAAATTCAGCTTTGTAGTCATTTATATGAATGAGTTTATCATAACCATGCGACATCATGAGTATTCCCAAGGCTACTCTCAAAACGAGCATGCTTGTATTGAATGTAAAAGGATTGTAGTGTATGCTCATTAATTTTTTCATACGGGTTCTTTTGGTATAAAGCTTAGTTAAATTATGCGTTGCGAAGGTACAACATTGTTCATATCTCCATATTTTTTGGATATTTATCCACATAAGCTTGATGAGATGAAATACCAAATGCTTAACAGGTAGTTTTACACCTTACTTCACCCTATATAATGGCTAAAAAAAGAAGTCTTTCAGTTTCGATTCAGATGGTGTTTTTTGTTTTGCTCACTTTCTTCTTGAAAGCGCAGCAAACAATTACATACTCAAAACAAAACTTGAATGAATCTCTATCGAGTGAACTATCCCAAAAAGGATTTATTGGTTTGTCCGATGCGATGGCATGGAAGGTTCTTTCGGAACCAGATTTATCAAGGATCTATGAAAAGTCGGTTATTGAAAAACATAAATTGATAACCATTATCAAAGGTTTGCAAAGGGGAGATTTATATGCTGAAGCGTTGGCATTGGAATTGCTTATAGTTGCTGATCCTGCTGCAAAAAATATATTGTCTTTTTCATTGTCTTCCTATCATTTTAAAAAAGAGAATTATGCGGAAGCTATTGAATACTTTGAAAGAACAGATCCAACTTATTTTTCTAATGATGTCAATGAATTAATACAGTTTCAAAAGGGGATCTGTTATTTTTCCTTAAGGCAATTTAACAATGCAAAACCATTTTTTCAAAGCCTAGTTCAAATTGAAAATTCGAGTTATGTAAGTCCTTCAAAATACTATTTGGGATTCATGGCGTTTTCCAGTCAATCATTCCCCGAGGCCTTGAGCTATTTTAATAATCTAATTGATGACAGTTATTACAAGACTGTCGTGCCTTTTTATATTGCTTATATCTATTATCAGTTGGGTGATTCGGAGCGTTCAATTGAAATTGCAGAGCGCTATATGAAGGGTGATGGGATTTTGCATGCCAATGAAACAGCTCAGTTACTGGCAAATATATATTTCAACAAAGGACTATTTGAAAAGTCAAATGCCTTGTATGAAAAATCAATTTCTGCTGGTGTTGTCCTTGAACCGGTACAGCGTTATGAATTGGGTGTTGGTTATTTTGGCGTTGGGAATAGTGATAAAAGTATTACTGTGTTAAAATCTTTATCTGGTGGAAGCGATTCGGTTTCGGCACAGTCTATGTTTTTTCTTGCCAATGCTTATTTGAATTCGGGCGATAAAAAACAGGCAAGGAACTCTTTTTCTTTAAGTCTTTCCATGCTTTTATCGAAGGAACGGAAGGAGCTGGCACTTTTTAATTATGCCAAATTAAGTCTTGAACAAGGGTTTATGGATGAGGGGTTTAAAAAAATGAACGAGTTCATTCAATCTTTCCCTCAATCGAAATATAGTGATAATGCGAGAGAAGTGCTTGTTGAGTATTTTTCAAAAACCAATGAATTTAAGCAGGCAATTGCTCTGCTTGAAAAGTATCCTGGCAATCAATTGAGTTCCAGACCCTTGGTTCATCGAATTTATTTCGGTCGTTCTCTTGAACTGCTTAATGAAAGCAACTACATTCAGTCCCTAAAGTATTTGGATGAAGTTATTAAGTATAAATCATCATCGTTTTATTATCCGGCTCTTTTTTGGAAAGGCGAGATCTATCAACGACAAAAACTATTTCAGCAATCCATCAAGTTGTTTTCTGAATATCTGAAAGTTCAATCTAATCCGGTTGGACTTGCAAATAGGATCAATGCCAGTTACGCCATAGCAACGGCACAATACGAACTTGGTGCTTTTGCCGACGCATTGGTAAGCTATGAACGGTTGAAGAATGACCGGTTGATTATTGAATTAAAGTTAAAAAATGAATTACTGTTGAGAGCAGCAGATTGCGCATTGATGTTGAATGATGTTAAAAAAGCAAGGCTACTGTATGCTCAGTCTTTGAAAGAGTTCAACACTGATTATGCTGCATTTCAAATTGCAATCATTGAGGGTATTGAAAATCCACTTGAAAAAATCCAACTCCTCTCTTCGCTTGAAAAAAGTCACCCCAATACAACACTTCTGCCAAAGCTAACAATGGAAATTGCCGATACCTATATCTCAGAAGAAAAGTATGCATTTGCAATTCCTTATCTAAATAAATTAATGATATTGGTTGATGATAAAGACCCTTTGTATACACAAGCATTATTAAAATTGGGGGTAGTCTACTCTAACCTTGATCGAACAGAGGATGCAATCATTCAATTTAAGAAAATACTTGCAGAATTTCCGTCTTCTTCTGAGGCCAAGGATGCAATAGAAAGTGCAAAAGCTATTTATGTGGAAAGTGGAAGGATGGGGGAGTTTACTGAATTTCTCAGGATTGGGAAAGTTGAACTTGGTTTAATAGAAAAGGACTCGTTGACCTTCCAATTTGTCCAAAAGAAAATGCTTGATGCCAATACTTCCTCAAGTTATGCTGCAATTGAGTCGTACCTGAGTGATTTCCCAAATGGCTTATTTACTGCAGAGGTACTTAATTACAAGGTTCAGCTTCTTCAAAGTGATAAAAGATGGAAGGAGATGCTAGATGTTGTTGATCAAGTATTAAATCAAAAAG
>CANJEF010000002.1 GCA_947472965.1 Sphingobacteriales bacterium | reverse complement strand
GTGCTAAAGGCAGGTGAAAAAGGGGGAGATTTTGCCAAAACCGCCTTCGCTGGTTTGGGCATGGCAACAGCATATGCTTTTCTGCAAAAAGTTTTTCATGTGGTGGCAGAAACACCTGCCTACATGACCTCACAAGCAAATAAATATTTGCCATCTGCAAAAATAAGTGGAGAAATCACACCAGAATACCTTGGCGTTGGTTACATCATCGGTCCAAAAATCGCTGGTGTACTGGTGGCTGGAAGTGTACTAACATGGTTTGTTTTCAACCCCTTACTCGCAACCGTTGTGCCAGCTGACGTTGTTGCAAACCAATTGATCAAACTTGGGTATTTAAATGACATCAACACATCAGGTGGACCTGGTGGATGGAATCCTACAACACATCAATTTGCTGATTATGCCGTTGCAATTTACAGGGCTTTTGTAAGACAAATTGGAGCAGGTGCAGTGGCAGCAGGTGGTTTCATAACACTCATCAAAACCATCCCAACCATTATTTCCTCGTTCAAGGGAAGCGTTGGAAGCATTCGCAACAATGGCGCTATTGGCAAAGAACTAAGCAGAACAGAAAGAGATCTCTCCGTAAAAATTGTTGGTTGGGGTAGTCTTGGTTTAATCATTCTAATGTCAATTCTACCACAAGTTCCTGGAGACGGCATTCTTAGCAAATTATTACTTGGCGTTTTGGTCGTTATTTTTGGCGCCTTTTTTGTAACCGTATCGTCGAGAATTGTTGGATTGATCGGTTCATCAAACAACCCCATTTCAGGAATGACCATAGCAACCATCATGGGCACTTGCCTGGTTTTTATTGCCGTTGGCTGGACGGGCAAACTATACGAGCCCATGGCACTGGTTGTAGGTGGTATGATATGCATTGCTGCAGCCAATGCAGGTGCTACATCACAGGACTTGAAAACAGGGTATATTCTTGGGGCAACACCAAGATCCCAACAGATTGCTTTATTCATCGGTGCAATTGTTTCTTCCATTGCAATAGGATTTACTGTCAAGATCTTGGATACACCTACACAAGAAATGCTATCGAATGGCATTCACCATGCAATTGGAACTGATAAATATGCGGCACCACAAGCCACGCTGATGGCAACGCTGATCAAAGGGATACTGTCGTTCAACCTCGACTGGCAATTTGTATTGGTGGGAGTGGCCATTGCTTTTGTCATGGAACTATGTGGAATCAAGGCTTTAAGCTTTGCAATTGGAATTTACCTTCCCTTATCAACAACATTACCCATCTTTATTGGCGGGGCGATCAAGGGGCTGGTAGACTATAAGAAAAAAGATGTGAAGAGTGATGAAGAAGAAGACTTGAGGAAAGGCAATTTGTATGCAACCGGTCTTGTAGCTGGTGGTGCCATAGCAGGTGTTATCGTTGCATTTCTATCGGCAAATGAATCAATTGCTGCACAACTTGAAAAGCTAAATGCGGAACATTTCTTAACTTCTGCATTGGGTGAAAATGGATATTACCTACTTGGAACCTTCTTGTTTCTTTTGATGTCATTTGTACTTTACCGGATTGCAAAAAAAGATGAATCAAAAATTTAAATGAATAAATCATGAATACTCGTTCAATAAAATTTGTAGCACCTTTCAGCATTTTCATTTTGGCCTATTTTGCTTTTACAAGTCATGGCTGGATTATAGCATCCCCATTGATCTATGCATTTGCATTTATACCCCTCGTGGAATTGCTGATCAAGACTAATCAAAAAAATATGAGTGAAGCAGAAGAGCAGATAGCAAAAGCTGATAGACTTTATGACATTTGGCTTTACCTCATGGTTCCATTCCAATATGCAGCATTGCTGTTTTTCATGGTCTCACTTCAAGATGAAACCCTTTCCAATCTTGAATTTGCAGGAAGAATTGCAGTGATGGGATTGCTTTGTGGCACTTTTGGAATCAATGTAGGACATGAATTAGGACATAGAAGAAATCTGTATGAAAGAAATTTAGCAAAAGCATTATTACTCACATCACTTTACATGCATTTTTATATTGAACACAATAAAGGGCATCATAAGAATGTTTCAACAACAGAAGACCCAAGCAGTGCAAGAAGAGGAGAACCAATCTATTTGTTTTATTTCAGAACAGTAGTCATGGGATTCTTTTCAGCATGGAAAATTGCTGGAGAAGACCAACAAAAAAAGAGCAAGCCAGTTTTTCATTTTTCAAATCAAATGATTCAATTTCAGTTTCTTCAGTTGGCCTTCTTGGTAGTTATTTACTTGATATTTGGCTTGAAAATTATGGTAGCTTTTATGGCTGCTGCAACAATCGGATTCCTGTTGCTCGAAACAGTAAATTACATTGAGCATTATGGACTTGAACGCAAGATTGCACCATCCGGACAATATGAGCGAGCAATGCCGCAGCATAGCTGGAATAGCAATCACATTCTCGGTAGGCTAATGCTTTTTGAATTATCCAGGCACAGTGATCACCACTACCTTGCAAGCAGAAAGTACCAGGTTTTAAGAAACCACGAAGAAGCACCACAAATGCCAACTGGATATCCTGGCATGATGATCTTATCACTGATTCCACCAGTGTGGTTCAATATCATGAATAGGAAAATAGACGAACTTAATAAGTCCAATCAGGAAATGATACTGGCGCCAAAGTAGGGCCTCAACACCAACGGAATGTTGATTCCTGAAGCGGTTTGGTTGTTTTCAAGAATGGAAGCCAGAATCCGGGGTAATGCGAGTGCACTGCCATTCAACGAATGCAACAGTTGGGTTTTTCCAGCTTCGTCTTTGGACCTGATTTTCATCCGGTTTGTTTGGAATGATTCAAAGTTGGACACAGAACTCACTTCCAACCAACGCTGTTGTCCAGCGCTGTATACCTCAAAATCATAGGTGAGTGCAGAGGCAAAACTCATATCACCACCACAAAGCCTTAGAACCCGGTATGGCAGCTGGAGTGATTGAATCATTTTTTCAACATGGGCAACCATTTCATCCAATACACCATAACTATTTTCGGCAAGTGTGAGATTAACAATTTCAACCTTGTCAAATTGGTGCACACGATTTAAACCACGCACATCTTTTCCAAAGCTCCCAGCCTCTCGTCTGAAGCAAGGTGTAAAGGCAGTCATTTTTATAGGCAGTGATGCAGCTGGGATTATTTCATCGCGATAAATATTTGTGAGTGGTACTTCAGATGTTGGAATCAAATAAAAATTATCTGCGGGCATATAATACATTTGACCTTCCTTATCTGGCAACTGCCCAGTTCCATACGCAGACGCTTCATTTACCAAAAGCGGAGGAAGGTATTCTGTATAGCCGGCAGCGGTATTGAAGTCTAAAAAATACTGTGTAAGTGCACGTTGCAATTTTGCACCAAGCCCTTTGTAAAGCGGAAAACCGCTTCCAGTAAGCTTTGAGCCAGTTTGAAAATCAACAAGGTCATACCGTGTAATAAGATCCCAATGCGGTACAGCACCTTCATATAGAACAGGCATTTCGCCGCCCTGCCGTATATTTTCGTTTTCCTCTGGGGTCTGCCCAGCAGGTACAATAGCTGCCGGTATATTTGGTAATTTAACGAGAATCTCATGGAGCTTTTCCTCACATTCAGCCAATTCCGAAGCCAGCAGATCTATTTTTTCTTTCAATACTGCAACAGCAGATTTTTGAACCTCCGCTTCTGCATGCAACCCTTTTGCCATGAGTGCTCCAATTGATTTTGATGCTGCATTTCGCTGTGCCAACAGTTCATCAGACTGGAGTTGAACAGCCTTGCGCTGATCATCCAAGAAAATCACCTGGTCTACAAGCGCTGGTTCAGGAAAATTTTTCTTTTTCAATCCAGCCAAAACGGCATCCTTGTTATTTCGAATCATTGTGAGCTGAAGCATGCTGGGAAAATTTTAACAAATATACACAAAGAGCTTGAGAGCACTGGCTGAAGGCATTTGTAAAATGTTGCCGATCTTGACTAGATTTGCAAAATGATATTATCAGACGATTTACAAGCCAGGTGGTGGAAGCTGGAAGAAAAACTGATCAACCATTTTGGTAAAAAACCTGATCTTGAATCAATCCTATTTCTGATTGGTGTTCAGGAAGTGAGGGGTGCTGGTCATCGCTTCACCAAAGAGCAGAAGCAAGACCTGATGCATGTTGCAGTATGTACGATATTAGGTCCAAGTGGATATTATGAAAATGAAGGCTGGGACGAAGAAGGTTGGCCCCATTTCAAACAACTAAAAGAACTGGCACCCATGGAATTGATTGAACAAGAAAATTTTATGAAAGACCACGTTCTATTCTATTTTTCACAACAGGAATTTTAATCCCTTATGCGCATTCTTGGAACGATTGTAATAACCATTCTTGCCGCTCTCACATCTTTGCTTTCATACGCACAACCAACAATAAAAGTAAAGAAAGCAGATCTCAAAAAAGATGTAATTATGTTCACCAACAAGGGAAATATGACCTTGCGACTAAGTGATTCAACACCGCTGCACCGGGATAACTTCATACGATTGATCAAATCAAAATACTATGTAGGCATCAGCTTTCATCGGGTTATTGCTGGTTTCATGATTCAGGCTGGTGATCAGAAAACGAAGCTAAATTTCGATAGTACAAAAAACCTTAAAGACTATACAGTTCCTGCAGAGTTCAAACCCTCACTGTTTCATAAGAGAGGGGTATTGGCTGCTGCGAGAATGGGAGACGATGTGAATCCTTCAAGAGCCAGCAGTGGCTTTCAATTTTATATTGTTCACGGAAAACCATTTAACGACCATGAATTGGATTCCATAGAAATAAACCGCTTGGAAGGGATTAAGCTTCCTGCAATGCATAGGGATTACTATAAAAACATTGGTGGCACCCCACAGCTCGACCAACACTATACAGTGTTCGGAGAGCTGATAAATGGCTTTGAAGTGCTTGATACAATTGCTACTACAAAAACAACAGGAAAGGGAAAAGGAGACAAGCCTTTGGATGATATGAGGATATTGAAAACAAGGTTAATCAAGCGGCATTAAGCAAGAAAAAAAGATTGCATTATACTAGCCAAAAAAACTGTAAACTTGTAAAAAAATACAACGATGAATTTCCCAGAAAATTTGAAATACACCAAAGAACACGAATGGATCTTAGTAGAAGGTAATGTTGCCACCATCGGTATTACTGAATTTGCACAAGGCGAACTGGGTGATATTATTTATGTGGATGTTGATACAATTGGAAAGGAAATGAAATCTGAAACGGTATTTGGAACGGTAGAGGCCGTAAAAACAGTTAGCGATCTTTTTCTACCTGTTTCAGGAACACTAACCGAAAAAAATGCTGCACTTGATAATCAACCTGAATTGGTAAATCAGGACCCTTATGGGGATGGATGGATGGTTAAAATGACCATTGCAGATCCTACAGAAATAGAAAAACTATTGTCTGTAGAGGAATACAAAGCCCTTATTGGAGCCTAAAAAATGAAATCAATACTTTCTGGGATTTGGCCATCCATCATCTGGACGGCAATCATATTTATACTGCTCATAATGCCTACAAAAGGCATTCAGACAGAAACGGTAAATCAAATACCATATCTGGATAAATATGTTCATGTGATTTTATTTGCTGTCTTCAGTTTTCTCTGGTTTTCATTTCTATCTACCAAATACGATTCAAAAGGAAATAGATTGTTTCTGAGTATTTTAATAATTGGATCTTTGTATGGCCTGGGGATGGAATTTGTTCAAAAGTATTTTGCTGAAAGGGATTTTTCACTGATGGATGCAGTGGCTGATGCATTCGGTTCACTCATCGGGTTGTTGCCAAAAAAAAGCCCCTATGGAAATAGGGGCCGTAACCAAAACTAACTGCTTACGATAAATGCTTAATTCTTGTTATTAATTAGATGCCGAAACCCTGTGATTCCATCTTGCTAGTTGTTAACATATTACAAATATTTAAACAGGAATCAGAATCCATACACAATATATAGACGCTTACAGAACCTTTGGGTTTGTTAAAGGCTAATTAAAAAGGTAAACTATTTTTTCACAGAAAGTGAAATGATCTGCCGATCTACAGAGCGAGTTTGCTGGCATTTTCTGCAAACTGGAGCGCATCAATCAATTCAACCAAATTTCCATTTAATACATCTTGGATGTTGTACAATGTCATACCGATGCGGTGATCGGTAACCCTTCCTTGTGGAAAGTTGTAGGTTCGAATCTTTGCTGAACGGTCACCTGTACTTACCAAACTTTTACGGTGACGGGAAATTTCATCTTCCTGCTTGCGCACCTGTTCTTCATAAAGCCTGGTGCGAAGCATTTGCATGGCCTTTTCCCTGTTTCCAAGCTGGGTTCTTTCAGTTTGACAAATGACAACTGACCCTGTTGGAATATGTGTTAACATTACCTTGGTTTCAACTTTATTTACATTTTGCCCACCTGCTCCCCCGCTTCGGGATGTTTCCATCTTAACATCGCTGTCTTTAACATCCACATCAACTTCTTCCGCCTCTGGCATCACTGCAACAGTAGCAGCACTTGTATGAACCCTGCCACTTGCCTCGGTATCAGGAACCCTTTGGACACGGTGTACGCCACTTTCAAATTTTAATGTCCCATAAACCTCATCACCTGTCACTTCAATTTGCACTTCCTTATATCCACCCATCGTTCCCTCATTTTCAAATAGAAGGGCTGTTTTCCAACCCTTTCCTTCACAATAGCGTAGATACATCCGCATAAGGTCACCAGCAAACAGTGAAGCTTCGTCGCCGCCAGTACCTGCTCTTATTTCAATGATTGCGTTCTTGTCATCTTGGGGATCCTTTGGAATTAACATATTCCTGATCTGCTTTTCAATGCTGTCCTTTCGCTGCTCAAGTTCAGCAGTCTCAGTTTTTGCAAGTTCCCTCAGCTCTTCATCATCGCCCATGAGGGCCTCACGATTGAATTCCAGGTCAGAGAGCAGTCTTTTATACTCTCCGTATGCAATAACTATTTTTTCCAAGCTACGGTACTCCTTGCTGAGTTGTTCGTACTTCTTGTTATTATTCACCACATCAGGGTTGGTGAGTGCTACACCTATATCATCAAATTTGGCCTTGATGGCTTCCAGTTTATCGAGCATATTTTGAAGGGGGACTAGCGTCCGGTATTTATCTGTAAATTTGGGTGCAAAGTTACTCTTTTTAAGCAAGATGAATTACTTCAAATTTCAGGCAGACAAAATATTCGATGGCTATGAGTTCCTAGATGGATCACATGTGTTGATTATGGACCAGGAAGGTGCTGTTGTTGACCTTATACATGAGGACCTAGCAGGCAATGATGTCAGAAAATTAAGAGGCATCATCACACCTGGTTTCATCAATGCCCATTGCCATCTTGAACTGAGCCATCTTAAAGATGTTATCCCGCCCCATACAGGATTGATCCCCTTCCTTCTTGATGTAGTTGGCAAAAGGGATTTTCCAATGGAAATAATACTTGATCGAATCGAAAAAGCCGAATTGGAAATGTGGCAAGGCGGCATTGTTGCTGTGGGCGACATCGGGAATACTTCAAATACATTAAGAACTAAAATTCAAAGTAAGATTCTCTGGAATAATTTCGTTGAGGTGCTCAGTTTCAGTGATGAAAAATCCAATCAAATGATCGATCACTATTCAAGTGTGCTTTCAGAATTTAACGAAGCAAGTGGGATTCAAGAGAATCATTTTAGTTCATCCCTAGTGCCCCATGCCCCCTATTCGGTAAGTCCGAATACATTTAATATGATCAACGAAATGACTGAAAACAAAGTCATTTCCATACACAACCAGGAAAACCCGGCAGAGGATGAATTGTATCAAACCGGAGGTGGAGATTATATGAATTTTTTAGGAAAGTTCGGTTTTGAAAAAAGTCCTTTCCCTGTAACAGGTCTTACATCGCTCAGATCATGTCTGACTCGATTCAACCGCAACCAAAGAATTTTACTTGTCCATAACACCTTTACTTCTTCTGATGATGTGCACTTTGCCATCAACTATGCCAAAGAATTTCTTTCAGGCATTCACTTTTGTCTTTGCACCAACGCAAACTTATATATTGAAAATAAAATGCCGCCCATAAAAATGTTGATGGAAAATGGAGCAAATATTGTTTTAGGAACTGATAGCTATAGTAGCAATTGGCAATTATCCATTGCAGCAGAAATAAGAACAATAAGAAAAAACATTCCTGAAATACCGCTTCAAACAATTTTGCAATGGGCCACCATCAATGGAGCAAAGGCACTTGATAGAGCAGATGTTCTTGGCAGTTTTGAAAAAGGGAAAAAGCCTGGGGTTGTGTTACTCGACCATGAATTAATCTCCTCAAAAATATGTTGATTAGTCTTCCAACACAGCCCGAATAACTGGCAAGGAACGAATAACACCAAAGGGCTGAACATGCAGTTCATAATATGTAATACATGCATTCAACAATTCAAAGCGATGCTGTCTGTTAAATTTAAACTCCTCTAACTCTGCTAGTTGCATCACCTTTAAATATTGTGAAATTGATGCACTATGCGGCTTAAGAAGTGCCTGCTGATGTGAAGGAAGAGACTCAGTATATTTCCCTTCGTTGAGATCAAGAATCTCGTTCTGCTCGTCATAGTTATCCAAAATTTTGAAGCCGAAAAAGTGAGAAAGATTCAACATGAAAAATATGGGTATGTGAATAGATTGCGGCGAATTGCTTTTATCCAACCCATGAAGCATGTCTTCGATAAAAAAAAAGAGATCGGGATGAGATTCAGGTTGTCGTATGCATTTTTGTAAAATTTCAATCATAAATAACATAATTGAATTTTTCTTTACATCCATGAAAAGTGTTTCATAGTGAACAGCCTGTTTGCACTCTTTTATTCGCTGAAGCGTGTTTTTATCATTTTGATAAACAACCATATCGAGGATGTTACCTACCTGCAATTGGCTTGCAGAAAATGTTGTATTTCGCTTTGATGTTCTTACACCATTAACAAGGTATTGCTGCAATCCGAATAGTTCAGTGTATGCAGAAACCACAAGCGATGTTTCACCATATTTTACACTTCTAATAACAATACCCCTTGACTTGTGAATCATTTATTCTATTTGATGAAAAATACTTTGGTCACCACCTGTTGTTCATTAAATTCATTTGATACCAGTAAAAGATAGACACCACTGCTTACCTTTTCGCCTTTATAAGTTCTTCCGTTCCAAATGGCCTGTCCACCAAGTGATCTGGTTTGATATACTAACTTGCCATCCAACTCTGTTATCCTAACCCAGGCATTTTCATTCAACCCTCGTATGGCTACAGTACCCTCATATCCTGGCGGGACTGGATTTGGAAAAACTGTTGGCCTTGGCTTTTCTATAACGGGTTCTGTTGCAGTGCTTACAAATGAACATATTCCATTCTCAGTAAAAAAGAATACCTCCCCCGTTTTCTCATGAACAACCACTTGGAAAATACGGTTACCCAACAAATAACTATTGGACTCGGTGAAGTGATAGATCACGTTTTGTCCATCCTGTGATACAAGCCACACACCATTGTTAGTTGCTACCCATTTCCGGTTTGCACCATCAACTGCGATATCATTAACAGACTCCTCACCAAAAAGCAATCCGTTGAAATTATCTTGCCTTACTACAGGTAGTGTAGCTTCGCATGCAGTTGAACTGAAAATATTGGAACCACATTGTATAATGCCGATTCCCTTGTCAGTTCCAACCCAAACAAATCCATTCCGGTCCGCCACAATACTCAGCACATTCGATGATGGCAAATTACCCTTGCCCTTACCTTGTTGAAAAAATCTCCAGCTGTCATCATTTTTCTGTTCAATTGTTCCCTTGTCATCCAAACAAAAAACACCATTCCCATTGGGTGAAATGATCCATTTCTTATTTGACTTATCGATCATTATTTTACTGACAGCATTACCTGAATATGAAAATGGAATATTGAATGTGGCCCAGGTATCATCATTTTTTTTCACCAACAAATTTTGCTCGGATCCGTAATTGGTGATCCAAAGGTTTTGCTTTTGATCCATGGCCAAACCACTAACGAAATATGAACCAGGAACAAACTTTGACGCAGTGATGGGTGAGCCCTGTTTGTATACTTTAATTTTTTCGTTATCAAACTCAACCAATCCTCCACCAAAAGAGGCTGCATATATTTTATTGTTGGAAATATTTTTAACAACATCCACAATATCCAGTATTGAATCAGGCAACAACCCATTTTGCTTGTTGAAATTTTTCCAATTTTTTCCATCGAAAATAAAAAACCCATTCGCATTGAGTTCCCCTTTCCAGTTGGCATTGATTGATCCTGATGTTGCAATAACCTCACCATTAAAATAGCTACCCCTTCCTTTGGCAACTGAAGCGGGTGCATCTAATTGAATCCTTTCCGTTTTAGCAGCATTTATTTTAAGAAGGCCGCTTCGTTGATCGGCCACCCAAATGCCATCAACAGTATAGGCACCATGCATTGGCTTGGAAAGTGAAATTGAGTTAATGGTTTGATATGCGACTAAGGGTGATGAAAATAGCAATACTGTCCCGCTTGATTCAGCCGATATGTGCACAAAAAGCTTATCCCCGCTGGTGTTAAGCGCACTGATTGATTTGGGTGCTTTTAACAGGAGTTGCCATTTCCCATTAAACTTAATGAAAATGGAATCCTGTTTTCGAACCACTAAACTTCCTTGCCAATTTAGCACTGTCATACAATCACCAGAGGCAAGAACTCCATCCGGCTCAAGCGTCCAATCATTGAAATTCCCTGGCCAGGGAACATTTAATGAGGTCTTCTTAAGTCCATTCGAAGTTGCAGCATAAATATCAGTGCCCCAAAAAGCAACTTCATTAACCTTTGATGGCTGCGATTGAGACCCGGTTTTATAGGTATCTTTTATTTCCTTTTTTTCTGGATCCACTACAATAATTCCGAGGTTCGTGGAAACATATATCAGATTTTGATACCAGGTTACACTATTCACTGTCTTATCGGCAGTCGTTACTTTCAAAAACAAATCTGGAATACTTACAACCTCATCACCATCAATAAGATCCATGTTATAATTTGAGTAGACCACAGCAATTTTCTCAGAGATAGGATCTTTTGCAAATTTTATAATTTGAGAACCATTCAAGCCAGACATCCTGGTTTTTCGCTGTATCTCTTTTGATATTGGATCATAAAGGATAAACCCAAACTGTGAGGCAGAATAGACCACCCCCTTCGACTCAACTACATGAAAAAAACTTGAAAATGGAACATGCTCCCTCCAATTTCCGACAGCAGAAATGGATTGTGCTTCCAGAGAGGAAAGCATCATCCAAAAAGCAGGAATTAAAAGCAATTGCTTCATTGTGTAAAAATAACAAATAAGCCGTCCCTTGGCTACAGATCTAAAAATAATCGGTTAGGTCGCCTTAAATTTCTTTCCTTTGCATGAAATTGACATCATGTGGCAAGCACTTGGTAAAGCCGTACTGAACAACCGCAAAAAACTTGTTGCGCTTACATTCATTGTAACGGCATTTCTAACCTATGAAGCCAGTAAAGTTGAACTCAGTTATGAGTTTTCAAGAGCGATACCCACTGACAATATAAAATACAAGACATACCTTGAATTCAAGAAGAAATTTGGGGAAGATGGAAACTTGGTGACGATTGGGTTTATCAGCAAAGATGTTTTCAACACAACGTTTTTCAATAATTTCTCTGGCTTTCAAAGAAAATTAAAAAGCCTAAATGGGGTGGAAGATATACTTTCCATACCAGGTGCTGTTACACTCAAAAAAAATGACAGTACGCAGAAATTAGATGCGATAAAAATATTCCCAGATTCAATTCAAGGTCAAAAAAACCTGGATAGCCTTGAAGCCATTTTTCGATCACTTCCATTTTATAAAGGACTACTATACAACCCTGAAACCAATGCCTACCTGATAGGGATCAGGATCAATAAAGATTTGATCAATTCCAAAGCCAGGAAGGAAGTAATTAAAAGCATAGAAGAAGCAACTGATGCATTTAAAAAAGCGAATAATATTGACGTTCATTTAAGTGGGCTTCCTCTCATTAGAAACAATGTTGCCTTAAGAATTGCAAATGAAATGCAGTTTTTCCTGTTGGGATCACTCCTACTTTCGGCGTTGATACTGCTTATTTTTTTTAGGTCATTTAGCACAGCCTTGCTATCGCTTTCAGTTGTTGTTGTTGGGGTGATATATAGTCTTGCTACCATTCACTTGATGGGGTTTCGCATTACTTTGCTTACTGCTTTAATACCCCCACTGGTTGTTGTAATTGGAATTCCAAACTGCATCTACTTCATCAACAAATACCATACAAGTTATTTGAAAAGTGGAAACAAACGGAAAGCGCTTGAGGAGATGATTGGGAAAATGGGGATTGTAACCCTCTTTTGTAATATCAGTGCTGCTGTAGGTTTTGCTGTATTTGCACTTACTAAAAGTGCCTTGTTAAAGGAATTTGGAATTGTTGCAGGAATTAATATCATGGGATTGTTCTTCATTTCATTGGCCATGATTCCAGTGGCGCTCTACTACATGAAAGAGCCGACCAAGAAGCATACTCAATACCTGGAAAACAAATGGATGTTAAGCCTCTTAACCAACATTGAAAGTTGGGTTTTGGGACACAAAAAGTTTATTTACTCTGTAACCGTGTTGGCCATGTTATTGTCATTGGCCGGAATCATGCGCCTTAAAACAGAATCTTTCATTGTAGACGACCTTCCAAAAAAAGATCCGATATATGAAGATCTTAAATTTTTTGAGGCGAATTTCAAGGGAATTATGCCACTGGAAATTCTTGTGGATGCGGGTAGAAAAAATGGTATTGCCGGATCAAGAGCCCTTGGTGTATTCGACAAAGTTTCCAGGTTCAGTGAGGAGATTGCAGGAAGCAAATTCATGGCCAGACCATTATCACTTGCCGAGGGACTCAAATTCGCACGCCAGGGATTCTACGATGGAGACAGTAATAACTACTCAATGCCAAATGCATTTGATGGAGCATTTATGGCAGACTATTTAAAACCAAGCAACGATTCAGGCAAAAACGAAAGTTCACTGCAAAAATTGATGTCAGCTTTCATAGATAGCAATAAGCAAGTTACAAGGATCAGCATCAACATGGCTGATGTTGGGAGCAGGAGAATGCCTGAAATTATTGACAGCCTGGAAAAAAAGGCAACCGAATATTTCGATACAAGCAAAATTCATCTCACGTTCACGGGCACCAGCATCACCTTTTTAGAAGGAAGCAGGTTCATTATCCAGGGGCTGAAGGAAAGTATCTTCTGGGCATTCCTATTGATTTCCTTGTGTATGCTTTATCTTTTCGGTTCTTTCAGGATACTCATTTGTTCATTAATTCCAAACCTCATACCCCTGATTATGACAGCTGGACTAATGGGATGGTTGAAAATTGCAATAAAACCCTCAACAGTATTGGTTTTCAGTGTTGCACTTGGAATTGCCATTGATATTACCATACGTTTTCTGGTAAACTACAAGCAAGAGCTTCCAAAATTCCATGGTGATGTGAATCAGACTGTACTTCAAACAATCAAGGAAACAGGAATCAGTATTGTTTATACATCCCTCGTCCTAATAGCTGGATTTGTAATTTTCGTTTTCAGTGGCTTTGGAAGTACGCAAGCACTTGGACTTCTTACATCATTCACTTTGTTGATAGCAACTCTAACAAACCTAGTATTACTTCCAGTTTTATTGTTGGCCGTGAGTAAAAAAAAAGGGATCACTGCATAAACAGCAATCCCATTAATTTAAAATAGTTTGTTGATTTTACTTTAAGAACTTTTCAAGTGCTGTTATTAATTGCTCACCCCTTAAGTCCTTTGCAACGATTATACCATTAGGATCAACCAACACGTTGAAAGGAATACCCTCAATTTTATAAGGAGACACAACTTCTGAATCCCAGAACTTGAGGTCGCTGATATGTTTCCAGGTCAATCCATCATCATTGATTGCCTTTACCCAAGCATCCTTTTCTTTATCCAATGAAACGCCAAGAATAGTAAAATTTTTACTTGAAAATTTACTGAAAGCATTCACTACATTGGGATTCTCCATTCTGCAAGGCCTACACCAACTGGCCCAAAAATCAATCAGCACATATTTACCTCTCAATGATTTCAATGAAAAAAGTTTCCCGTCAACACCAGGTAGGTTTATCTCAGGGGCTTCTGTCCCGATGATATCTTTTGGTGCATTCATTTTTGAAGCAGCAACAATCAACTCTTCAATTTTTTTAACCCTTTTGGATTCAGGGTAACGTATTTTCAGTTGACTAACGATAGGCAACAATTGATCAGGACCAAGTACGCTGCCAACAAGTGACAATGCATACAATGATACTGCAGGTGACTTTGCATTTCTTGCAAAATCTGACACATAGGAACCAGCTTCATTAAGTTGCTTCATGAATTCTTGCTCCATCACAACACGGCTGCTATCCATCTCCTGTGGCGCAGATTGAACTTGTTCACGAAGGGCATTTAGTTTTTCAACCTTCATATTAAATCCACTCAAAAGTGACTTCATCTCGTTCGTTGCAGGTGAATTGATAGCCTGAAGCTCAAGGTTAGACAAGTCGAATTCCACCTTTATGTCTGAAATATCAGGAACAAGAAGAAAAAAACGACTGTTATCATCAAGTATAATACGGTACAATGCTTCAGGGTCAACTGTACCACCTTTTAGTTTCAACTCGCTATTGCCTTTTTCAACAACCATCGAATCCAAAATCATGGGTACTGAGCCATCAAGCTCTACCAACTCAAGGAATACATGCTGCTTTTCAACATTGTTCTTGAATTTGATATGAAGTGCTACAGACTTGTCCTTTTTACCACAAGAAACACCAAGCATTGTTATCAGGAGTAGCAAAGCAAAATAAAGATTCTTCATTTTAATCAATTTTTATTTAGATATCGATTCAGTAATTCAGTTGTAAGTCGCGGATCAGCTTTACCCCCAGATATTCTCTTCACCTCCCCTACGAAAAGTCCTATCAGACCTTTTTTTCCTTTACGGTATTCTGCAACCTTTTCGGGCATTGCCGCAAGCGTCTTCTCTACCCATTCATTAACCTGATCTTCGCCGGCGTCCTGAACTAAATTGTTTTGAATTGCAATTGTGTTCGGGTCCGCATCTAGATGTTCAAACATCACGGGCAACACGTATTGTACAGCTGCTGAAAAAGCAAGTTTACCCTCAGCAACCAAGCCCAGCAATGAAGACCATTTCATTTGGGTGAGGCCAATTTGATCCCATTCCAGGGAATGCTGGTTTAAATGTGAACGGACAGGACCTAGAAAAAAATTAGCCAATAATTTCCAATGAGGAGTTGTTGAAGCAACTTCATCAAAAATATCACTCAAGCGTTTTTCATCGGTGAGTTGTGCTGCGTCATAAGGACTAAGTCCGAGCTGTGTTTCAAAATATGCAATCTTATCTTCCGGCATGGCTGGAAGCTTAGATTTAATTTGCTGAATGTATTCGTCGGTAAATTGAAACGGTGCAAGATCTGGTTCAGGAAAATAACGATAATCTTCGGCATCCTCTTTTGTTCTGATTGAAAAGGTGTCTCCCCTATCAGCGTCATAGCTCCTTGTTTCCTGAATTATCAGTTCCCCTCTATCCATCATTTCACTTAGGCGTGCAATTTCTATTTCAATGGCATGCTTGATATGCTTTAGAGAATTCAGGTTTTTCACTTCAACCCTGGTGCCCAATTTATGACTGCCTTTGGGTCTAATTGAAACATTTGCATCACATCGCAAGCTTCCTTCCTCCATGTTGCCATCGCAAACGCCTATCCACCGCACCATCTTTCTCACTTCAGCAACGTATGCATAAGCGTCTTCGGGTGTGTGCATTACAGGCTCAGTAACGATTTCAATCAGTGGAACACCCGCTCTATTGTAATCAAGCAAGGTCATTGTTTCGTGCTGATCATGAATGCTTTTCCCGGCATCTTCCTCTAGGTGTATGCGGGTGAGGTTTATTTTTTTCTTTCCGGAAGTGGAATTTATTTCAACATAACCGCCATTGCAAATGGGAGTTGTATGTTGCGAAATCTGATACCCTTTGGGCAAATCAGGATAAAAATAATTCTTGCGAGCAAAAAAATTAAATTTTGCAATATTCGAATGACATGCCAACCCCATCATAATTGCATACTCTATAGCTTTCTTATTCATCTTTGGCAGGGTTCCAGGATGACCCAGCGTAATTGGACTTACGTGCTGATTGGGTGAAGCACCAAATGAATTTGCATCACCAGAGAATAATTTTGATTTGGTTTGAAGTTGTGCATGCACTTCAAGACCTATCACTGCCTCATATCTATCTGAATTATCAACTGACATCTAGCAAATAATTTGCTGCAAATTACCCAAACAAATCGGAAAGCAGTATGAAAAAAGGCCAGATCCAATGGTCCGGCCTTTTATAGCACTGAAAACAGTGGATTAATCTCTTTATAATGTTGCTTTTTTCAAGATCTTAGGCATTT
>CANJEF010000001.1 GCA_947472965.1 Sphingobacteriales bacterium | reverse complement strand
TGATAACGAAATAAAAGTGGGTGATCAGGTATTTGAAGACAAGGGTATGAAACTTGTAACTGATCGAAAGAGCATCTTATACCTGTTCAGTACAACACTTGATTTTTCTGATGGTTTGGAAGGCAAGGGATTCCAATTCGTAAATCCAAATGCAAATAGAACTTGTGCCTGCGGCGAAAGTTTTTCTGTATAATTAGCTTCTTATTTTTTTATAAAAGGGAAGCTGCTGTAGTTTCCTTTGCTTGAATATTGCAATGTGTATTTTCCCGGCATTAAGTTTTCTGTTTTGATTTTAAAGTAATTATTCTTTTGCTCTACGGCGGACTTCTTTCTTCTTCCGAGAGCATCAATTGTCCAACAACATACTTGATCTTCCTGCTTATTAATTATGAGGTTAATTTCATTGGTGGCTGGGTTTGGGTATGGTAATCGTATGTCAAGATCATTTTTGATGTGTATGATATTTGAGCAGTGTGATAAATTGAATTCATCAATTGCACATATCCTTATGAACCTTTCAGCATATCCCTCGATATTAAATTGAAAATCGTATGATTGGTTAGCCGAATTTCCCTTTTCATATACAATTGAATATGGTTTAAATAGTTTTGCATCATCACTGATTTCGATCTGATAAAACTTTGTTTTTGAGTTCATGTAATTTTTCCAACTCAATTTTATTATGTTGTTTCTTAAGGACGCCCCCGCTATTATTCCGACCAGCGGAAGCACATCCATTCTACTCTCTCCATAAGTATAAAGGCTTTCTGTCAGTTTGAAAGGGATAGTAGTAGTTATTCCTATGTTAGGATCTTGGGTTGTTGTAAGAATACTTTTCCACTGATTGGATGCACTTTCAAAATATGCGAAACATTGCTCATTGAATGAACTTCTTAGGGTGTTCATGGAAGTATTTATTGATATGGCAGACTTATTTTCTACTGCAGACAGAGGGCCCAATAGTTGAATTTCCCAATATTGGGTGCTATCTATTTTATAGAGTGGATAATTTTTCAAGCTATTGTACATGGTTGTTTTCTCTTTGAAGTACTCAACCCTATAGGTTGTTGGAATTCCCTTTTCCTTTCTTAATAGCAGCGGCGCATAAACTTTGTCTTTCCCTATTGGGAATGATATCAACACTTCGGAATCAGTATGGTAGGTGAATGGCCCTTCTATTAAGCCCTTGTATTTTCCTGTTGTTAACCTAATGTCAATTTCGTTTGGGAAAATTTGTTTGCCTGAAAAACTAAGTGTGGCTTTACTTGAACTGATAACATTACCTGCATATAAGGCGATGCTATCTATCACATGTAGGTGCTTGCTCAGGGTTAGTTTGCCAACATGTTTGTTTATGGTAATTGCACTGATCGAATCTGGAAAAAAATCTCCACTCTCCTGATCAATATTACCACAAAAAACCACTGATGATTTTGTGCTGAGATTAATTTGATTGACTCTAATATTCCCTTTTTCTGGTTCCCTTGAAATGCCATCCTTTGATGTTATAAAAATTGTTGATGCACTGTCGCTATAAAATTGACCACCTTGAATATAGTAGTCTCCTGGTTCGAATCTCGCGTTTGCTGAAACTAAGATCATTGTGGTGGGATTGGAAAGAATTAGCGGGGAGTATAATTTTAGTGCTGATCCTGTTGCAACCTTTACACCATTGAAATTGCTATTTTGTTGAAATCCTCCTGTACTGTTAAAGTATGTACTATCTCCATTGAAAACCAGTTGTCTTTTATTGGTATCTGCTGTGGAAGGGGCCATCACAAATGTTCCATGGTTAGTCAGGCCGCCTTTAACTTGAATATTTCCTGATAGGGTTGATTTAAAGAACACATTTTTGTTAATGATCAATTCGCCTAGTATTATAAGGTCATTGCTGCCTGAGCCACTATATGATTTGGTTGCAATTGAAGAATCTGTGCTGAATTGTAAAGTACCAAATGTTCTCCCGGAAAGAGACATTAAGTAGCCAGCGGCTCCAGGAACATCTATAATTATAATGCCTTTTTCTGTTCCTTCCAGATGTATCAGTTTTGAAATTAAGTAGGAATTACCCCTCATGGTTTGGTGGATATATTTACCCTCATTTTGTATGATGATGTTTCCGTTAATCAGAAAAGTATTTCCTGCTGTTGCTCCAGACCTATTCAGCAGTTCACCCCCTTTCCCAATTAAAATACCATTCACGTTCATCGCTGGAGATGCAGTGTTGGTTTCAGGTACTTCAAGTGTGATTGTGCATTTTGTTGAAG
Source organism: Sphingobacteriales bacterium (assembly GCA_947472965.1). The sequence continues at coordinate 14,713 of CANJEF010000001.1, read as the reverse complement.
GCATGAGCGTTAGTTGTGATCCAGTAACTGAACTGTTAGAAGGCGGAAGCATAACCCGATAACTTGTTTTAATGAAGTCATTATTCAACAGAATGTCATCATTGGCGCTCGGGACCCCATCAGGAAACCAGTTTTTGGGTGAGAGCCATTGGCCATCTAATGATTCACCATCCCATTGCTTCTGCGCTGATGCATTTGATACAACCAGGCAATATATTATTACCCATATTAATTTTGCTGATCCCATCAGTTGAAAGGGGTTAAAATTATTAACGTTGTTTTGGCCTAAAAATGGGTTTTGACAGAAATATTTCTGTTTTTTTCGCAGGTTCTTGTGATCTTGCATTCATATATGAAAGCAATCGTAAAAAAGGAGTTAGGGCTTTACTTTAGCGGATTGATCGGCTATTTCACAATAGGCATATTTCTACTTGTTTCAGGTTTTTTTCTTTTCATCATGCCCGATACAAATATCCTCGATGCCGGTTACGCAAGCATGGATTCATTTTTTGAATTCGCTCCCTATATTATGCTATTTTTAATACCTGCCATCACTATGAAAAGCTTTAGTGACGAGTACCGCAACGGTACTTTTGAATTGCTTAGTGTATTGCCTATTAAAAAAATTGATTTGGTTTTGGCCAAGTATTTTTCTGCATTATTGGTTGCAAGCATTGCTGTTCTCTCAACAGTATTATATCTCATTCCCATTTATAAACTATCAACGGGGGGCATAGATTCCGGTGGTATTTTGGGTTCCTACATTGGGCTTTTTCTACTTTGTGGCATATTTACTGCGATTGGAGTTTATGCAAGCAGTTTCCAATCCAATGCTGTTGTATCTTTTTTATTGAGTGCAATTTTATGCTATGTTTTCTATGCATTTTTCTCTTCTATCGCATCAGTCCCATTGTTGAAATCAGGCCTTGGATACTATATCTCATTACTAGGTATTCGTACACATTATGAGAACATCAGTAAGGGGTATGTTGATTCGAGGGACTTGGTTTATTTTTTAAGTGTTGTATCGCTTTTTATTTTTCTCACCACCCAAAAAATAAAATCACATTGAGTAAAAAGGGTGGATTTTCAACAACTGTTATTGTTTCATTGGCAACGGTATTGCTGGTCAATTTGATTGCCTATTTCATTTATGGGGGGATTGATTTGACAAGCGAGCGTCGCTATACGATTTCGAAGCCAACGAAAGAGCTCTTGGAATCAGTGGAAGATCCCATGACATTAACTGTATTTTTAGATGGGGATATGCCTGCGGGGTTCAAGCGCTTGGCTGGGGCTGCTGGTGATATGGCCAATTCATTCAAGTCCTTGAGCAAAGGCCGTTTCCAGGTTGAGTTTATCAGACCAGGTGAAGGCTTGGATGATTCTTCCAAAGCGTTCTTATTTGATTCCTTGCAGGCGATGGGAATTAATCCAACCAATGTAAAAGCCCAGTTGAAAAAGGGAGAGCAGCTTGAAGAGACACTATTGTTTCCTGGTGCGATTCTTTCTCAGGGTAAACGACAAATGGGCATTGATTTTCTTGAGGGTCAGAGTAGTACAAATGGCATTCAGTCACTCAACAATGCAGAAGCCTTGTTGGAGTATAAACTTGCAAAAGCGATTGTAAAAATTCAACAGGATACTTTCCCATTGATTGGTTACCTCACAGGCAATGGTGAGCCACTCGATTTTAGTGTATATGATTTGATTGAAAATATTATTCGTCCACAATATGGATTTCAGGTATTGCCAATTGATAGCATATCATTCATACCGGAAATTTTTAAAACCATCATCATTGCGAGACCCACAATTCCTTTTACTACATTACAAAAACTCAAGATTGACCAATATGTCATGAGAGGTGGTAAGGTCATTTGGGCCATTGACAATCTATATGCTACCATGGATAGTTTGCAGCGAAGCAGTGGCTCATTCATTGCATTTGACAGGAGTTTGAACCTGGATGATCAGCTTTTCACCTATGGGGTTCGTATTAATAGAAACTTGGTGCAGGATCTCGAATGTGATAAAGTGCCTTCAGTGATTGGAAGTATGGGTGATAAGCCACAGATTGAATTATTGCCATGGCCTTATGCACCTTTGTTAAGAAATACATCAGGCCATCCTATAGCCCATAACCTCGACTACGTGCTCTCTTCTTTTCCACAATCCATCGATACCATTGCAGCTGAGGGGGTACATCATGAAATTATTTTAGCAACTTCTGATTATTCTAGGTCTCTACAATCACCTGCCATGGTTGAATGGCGTAGTATCAAAAATGAAGAGGACTTGCGCAATTTTACCGTTAAAAACATACCGGTTGTAGCGTTGAGCACGGGAACTTTCAGATCCGTATTTAGAAATAGGTTAAGCGACAACCAATTGGACACAATGAATTTGATGGGAAGAGAATATATTTCTTCATCAAAAGGAAACAATCAAATGATGGTTTTTTCCGATGCTGATATTCTGTTGAATTCAGTCAGCGACAAGGATGGCCCACTTAAAATCGGGATGAATTCATATACAAGAGAACAATTCGCAAATCGGGATTTCATTGGAAATTGCCTCTTTTTTCTGACCGGCGGTGAAGCTATCATGGAGGCTAGGGCCAAGACTTTTCAATTGCGTTTATTGGATAAGGATAAGTTGGAAAATGAACGCACCGGTTGGCAAGCTTTATCTGTACTGTCCCCTTTCCTTTTCCCAATACTCATTGGCATGTTATTCCCTTTTATGCGTAAGCGAAAATTCGCGAAGGGTTCTTAAAATTAAACCCGCTTGGAATGGTTATCTTTGGATCCAAATAGACAAATAAAATACTATATATGGATGCAGATCAGATAACATATCTGACTTTCGGCCTGTTGCTTGTAGGGGCCTTGATTCTTGATTTAGGCTTGTTGAGTAAAAAAAATCAGTCTATTACAATGCGAAGGGCTATGATGCAAACACTCTTTTGGGTTGGATTGGCTATTGCGTTTTGTGTTTTTCTTTTTGTTGAAAAATCACAAATTGTTTCTACCAAATTTTTTGCAGCATATCTAATGGAGTGGTCGCTTAGCATTGATAACATCTTTGTCTTTATTCTCATTTTTAGTTATTTCAAAATAAAAGAGGAAGATGCGGGAAGGGCTTTGTTGGTTGGGATTTTGTTGGCAATTGTATTTAGAATTATTTTCATCGCATTGGGAATCGAATTAATTAATCGATTTCATTGGATACTTTACTTGTTTGGCTTTTTTCTGCTCTATACGGGGTATCATTTATTTTTCAAAAAAGATGAGGCGGAATTTGATCCAGCGGAAACAAAAGTGTATAAATTCATTAATCGCTTTTTTAGGGTAAGTAATCAAGAGCCACATGGAAAATATTTCATTTCACAACATGGGAAGATATATTTCACCTCGTTGGCCGTGGTTGTTTTCATGTTAGCAGCTGTTGATGTGGCATTTGCACTCGATTCGATACCTACCGTGGTGTCCTTGGTTCGGGAGAAAGCAAGTACGGGCTTTAGCGCAGATGATATTTTGGTCATCTATTCATCCAATATTTTTGCAGTGTTGGGCCTACGTTCACTTTTTTTTCTATTGAAGGGGGCTGTTGATCAATTTGACTTCCTGCAACAAGGTATCGCAGTGGTATTGGTTTTCATTGGTGTAAAGATGTTAATTGAATTTTTTGGTATTCACTTGTCGATATCTGTTTCTCTATTTGTAATTGTACTTTGTCTTTTAAGTTCGATTTTATATTCGATACAAGTGAAGCGAAAAAAGGCAGTAAGAAAATAGAAGTGGGATGAAATTCAGTTCCACAAAAGAAATCCAAAGCCAAGTCAATGCCGAAATTATTGGAAGGCAAACACTTGGATTTATTCAGCACCTGCTGATTGACAGCAGAAAGCTTGTTTTTCCGGATTCTACATTGTTTTTTTCCATCAAGAGTGGCAAAAGGGATGGCCATGAATTCATTCCTGATTTGTACAAAAGGGGAGTAAGAAATTTTATTGTTTCCGAAATCATTTCCTCGGAGCAATTTCCAGACGCACAATTTTTATTTGTACAAGATGTTGTGTTTGCTCTCCAACAAGTTGCAGCTATACATAGAAAAAATTTCAATTTCCCCATACTGGGAATTACCGGAAGCAATGGAAAAACAATTGTAAAGGAATGGCTTTACCATCTTTTGCAAGATGAATATAATATTGTTAGGAGTCCGCGTAGTTATAATTCGCAGTTAGGGGTTCCACTTAGCATTTGGCTTATAGAGCAAAGTCATACCCTGGGATTGTTTGAGGCCGGAATTTCCGCTCCAGGAGAAATGCAAAATCTAGAAAAAATTATTCAGCCCAATTTAGGGTTGATTACCAATATCGGTGAGGCGCATAGTGAAGGTTTCAATACGATTGAAGAGAAATTGAATGAAAAATTAAAACTGTTCTCCGGTGTTAAAAGTCTTGTTTACTGTAAGGACCATGAATTGATTGACAGGGCTATCAGCATGAAGAATGATTGGCCAGCAGGAATGGAGCTGATCAGTTGGGGTATTTCACCTGCTGCTGATATCCGAATTATTGCAATGAGGCCTGCGGAAAATAGGATGCATGTTGAAATTTGTTTTGCAGAAAAAAACACATCCTTTTTAATACCCTTCATTGATCATGCAGCTGTTGAAAATGCGATGCATTGCATTGCTGTTGCAGCTGTTTTGGGGAAGTTGGATCATATTATTTCAAGAATGCCTGATCTACCGCCACTTTCTATGAGGTTGGAGATGAAACAAGGGCAACAAGATTGTGTTATTATCAATGATACTTATAATGCAGATATAACTGGACTGTTGAGTGCAATTGAGTTTTTAGGCATGCAAGCAGATTCTCGTAAAAAGACAGTTATACTTTCTGATGTAGCAGGAATTGCTGGTGAGGCTGCTGACGCGTATAAACTTATTGCAGAGCATCTCCAACAAAGTAAGGTTGGTAGGCTCATTGGGATTGGAAATCAGTTTCGGGTGTTTAGTCACCTCTTTATTGAGAGGGGTATACAAACAGAAACATTTTCAAGTACAGACGATTTTATTCATTCATTTATGCTTTTCAACTTTCGGAATGAAACCATTTTGATAAAAGGAATGCGTGAATTCCGGATGGAGCGTATTAGCAAAATGCTTGAAAATAAAACGCACCAAACGAGATTAGAAATAGACTTGACTGCCATTTTGCACAATTTGCAGGAGTATAGAAAACAGATTCGTAAAGGAACGGGTATTATGGCAATGGTAAAGGCTTTTTCGTATGGCGCTGGTGGATATGAGATTGCAAATCTTCTTCAGTTTCATAAGGTTGAATACCTCGCTGTTGCATATGTTGATGAAGGTGTTGAGTTGAGGCGTGCAGGTATTAACATGCCCATTATGGTAATGAATACTGAGCCAAATTCTTTTTCTGAACTAGTTGAATATCATCTTGAGCCTGAAATCTATTCAATAGAAATTGCTCAACTGTTCAACGAGTATCTCATGCAACAAGGGTTAATTTATTTCCCCGTGCATATCAAACTTGATACAGGAATGCACCGACTTGGCTTAGATTCTGATTCAATTAGCGATTTAATTGAATTGGTTAGGTCTAGTAACAGCATGAAGGTGCAATCTGTTTTCACTCATCTTGTGGCATCTGAAGATCCTCGTCATGATGGGTTTACAAGAGAGCAGGCATCTCTTTTTGAATCCATTTGTGATAGAATCAAAGTTGCGTTCGGGTATTCTTTTTTCCGCCACGCTTCCAACACAGCTGCCATCAATCGATTTCCAGCCTTGCAATATGAAATGGTTCGATTGGGGATTGGATTGTACGGAGTAGATCCGGGAAATACAGAAATGGATATTATTGAATCTGCAACCCTTAGAAGCACTATCGCACAAATTAAGCAGGTCAGTGCCGGGGAGACTGTTGGATATGGCCGAAGGGCAATTATGGAAAGGAATGCCCGCATTGCAACGATTAGGATTGGTTATGCGGATGGGTTCCCCAGAACCCTTGGTAACGGTAAAGGGGAGGTTCTGATTAAGGGTTATCTTGTTAAAACAGTGGGTAATATTTGTATGGACATGACCATGGTTGATATTACCGATTATCCGGATATTCAGTTGAGCGACGAGGTTGTTATATTTGGTAGGGGTTTGCCCGTACAGAAAATTGCCATGCAGGCCGGTACGATTGCTTATGAGATCATGACCGGCATATCGCAGCGGGTTCCTAGGGTTTATTACGGGGAAGTTTGATTTCAACAAGCGGGCATGCATCGCAAGTCATATATTTGCAAAAAAAGATTCTGTCGTGAAACTTAAACATATTTTTTTATTAACGCTCCTGATATTGTTCATTGATCAGGCCTTGAAGGTTTACATCAAGACCCATTTTTACATGGGGGAGGAAAGATTGATTGTGAATTGGATTCCTTGGATGAGGTTACATTTCATTGAAAACGAAGGAATGGCCTATGGGTGGAAGCTAGGGGGTGGTTTTGGCAAAATTGCCCTGACGGTATTTAGGTTGATAGCAGTTATATTAGGTACGTTCTATATTAAAAGCATTGTAGAAAAAAAATACCATCCCGGATACTTAGTCTGTGTAACATTTATTTATGCCGGTGCCATTGGGAATTTGATCGACAGCATGTTTTATGGAATGATTTTTGAGTTCAGTGATACCTATCGACAGAATCTTGCCTATCCTTTCTGGCAGCATGGTTTTCAAGGAGGTTATGAGAGTTTTCTTCATGGTAGGGTAGTGGACATGTTGTATTTTCCAATAATAGAAAATGTACGGTATCCAAGTTGGTTTCCAATTTGGGGAGGTGAGTCTTTTGAATTTTTCAGACCCGTTTTCAATATAGCCGATGCAGCTATCTCAGGAGGTGTAATTGCCATCCTCATATTTCAAAAACGTTTTTTTGCGGCAGAAGATGTTTCTTTTGTTGATAAAAACACAACAGATCAAGTTTCATCTGAGCAGCCCTGATTAACTTGTCCTGATATAGGTTTACAAGATTCCCCTTCCCGATGATCTCGCTTCGCTCAATATCGGCATGAAACACCTGTCCAGGAGTGGAATTATGTAAACAGATGTTAGGACTACTATTTTAATATATAAACTTTGTTGGGGCGAGCATTTATTGAAGACTCCCCTCCTGGCTAGGAGGGGTGGCAGGCTAGAGCGTAGCGACAGCATGCCGGGGTGGTGGACCTAGTATTTAAGAGTAAAGTGTGGAACATAAAACCACACAAAACATCCGTGTTATTCACTTGCTTGGATTTGCAGCATGTAATTTATTGCATGTATGAGAGCAAATCATAATAGAAATCAACTTATATCCTTTCGAAAAAAACTTAGAAATAAGGGAACTCCTGCCGAAGCTGAATTATGGAAACATATTTCTAACAGAAAATTAGAAGGAAAGAAATTTCGACGACAACATAGTGTTGGATATTTTATTCTTGATTTCTATTGTCCTTCAGAAAAGTTAGCTGTTGAATTGGATGGAGAAAATCATTATTGGCAGGAAGGAACAAATAAAGATCTAAAAAAAGGGTTGTTTTTAAGAGACCAGTCAATCAGGGTGTTGAGATTTGAAAATAAATGGGTATTTCAGGATCTTGAATATGTTCTCAAAAGTATTTCTGCAGCTTTTCATTCACAATAAAATCCACCACCCCGGCACCGATGTCGGCTCGCTTCGCTCACCTCCTCGCTGCCACCCCTCCTATCCAGGAGGGGAGTCTTTATATGACTAGTCCTAAAAAAAGTTTACATATTTAATTATTAGTCCTGACACCTATTTACATAATTCCCCTCCTGGCTAGGAGGGGTGGCAGGCTGGAGCGTAGCGACAGCATGCCGGGGTGGTGGAATCAAAAAAAATATTTCTCGTGCTAAAATAAATATTGGTTGTCTGTTATGAGTTGACAGTTTAAGGTTTAAAGTTTAGGGTTATTCTAAATACAGTTTAAAGTTTAAAGTTTAGGGTTATTCTAAATACAGTTTAAAGTTTAAAGTTTAGGGTTTAGATGTTTAGAAATCATCAGTAAACTCTAAACCCTAAACTCTAAACTCTAAACCCTAAACTCTAAACTCTAAACCCTAAACCCTGTCTCGTCCTATAAAAATTTACAGATTAAAATTATCCACCCCAACCTTCTCGGTCTAGGTTTCTGTATTGAATGGCTTCTGCAATATGTTCGGTCATGATTTTTTCACTTGATGCGAGGTCTGCAATCGTTCTCGAGACTTTTAGTATTCTATCATAGGCCCGAGCAGATAGGTTTAACCGCTCCATTGCCTTTTTGAGCAAGCTTTGTCCCTCTTCATTCAGTGAGCACATTTTTTTCAGCTCATTTGCATTCATGTGTGCATTGGCATAGGTACCCGGAATATTTATAAATCGTTCTGCTTGGAGTTCTCTTGCTTTTATCACTCTTTCTCGAATTGCTGCTGATGTTTCTGCTACTGTTGATGATGCGAGTTGTGCATATGCAACGGGTGTTACTTCTACATGTAGATCTATCCTATCAAGCAAGGGGCCTGATATTTTATTCAGGTATTTTAATACTGCGCCTGGCGGACAAGTACATTTTTTTTCAGGGTGATTGTAAAATCCGCAGGGGCATGGATTCATGGAAGCCACCAGCATGAAGGATGTTGGGAAGTCAATTGCGATCCGTGCTCTGGAGATGGTTACTTTTCTTTCCTCAATGGGTTGTCTCATTACTTCGAGTACAGTCCTTTTAAATTCAGGAAGTTCATCGAGAAATAATACCCCGTTATGTGCCAGGGATATTTCTCCGGGTTGTGGGGATGATCCGCCGCCCACCAGAGCCACGTCGCTGATGGTATGGTGCGGGCTTCTAAAAGGTCTTTTTGTAATTAGGCAGCTATTTTCGGGAAGCTTACCTGCTACACTATGGATTTTGGTGCTTTCAAGTGATTCCTCCAAGGAAAGTGGAGGCAGAATAGATGGAAGTCTTTTTGCCAGCATGGTTTTCCCGGCGCCGGGCGGACCAATGAGAATAACATTATGTCCGCCCGCCGCCGCGATTTCCAGTGCACGCTTAATATTTTCCTGTCCCTTTACTTCTGAAAAGTCCGATTCGAATTTCTGTTGTGCATCATAAAACTCTTTGTGGATGTCAATTTTCAGCGGTGTGAAATTGTTTCCCTCCTGCCTAATGAATGCAACTACTTCTTTTAGGGTTCTCATGCCATACACATTCACTTCATCTACCATTGCAGCTTCTTTTGCATTCATGTGTGGGATGACCAGTCCCTTGAACCCTTCTCTTTTTGCTTGTATCGCAATGGGCAATGCGCCTCGAATCGACCTCAATTCTCCATCAAGGCTCAGCTCGCCCATCATGATATGGTCTGAGAGGCTTTTTGTAATTTTTATTTGTTCTGATGCCGTTAATACGCCAATTGCAATTGGCAGGTCAAATGCAGTTCCACTTTTTTTCAGGTCTGCCGGAGCCAAGTTCACAACGATTCGGGTTCGTGGCATTTCAAATCCATTCGACTTGATTGCGCTTTCCACGCGCTGCATACTTTCCTTGATGGCATTATCGGGTAATCCCACAATGCAATAGTCTTTGCCTTGTGCAGTCCAATTAACTTCAATGGTAATGGTTATGGCTTCAACGCCGTATACTGTGCTTCCAAATGTCTTTACAAACATGGTGTAAAGCTATTCTTGGATGGTTTGTTGGGAAGGAGAACAAACCCCTTAATTGAAAGTATAATGCACTTGTATTGTTCGTGAATTAACCACCTTCTGCAGTTTTTCCACCGATCTTCTCAATCATATCAACCACTCCTTCTTTTTTTAATATCAGGTATCCAATCCGGTCTGTGCTGATTCCATCTTTAAGCTGGTAACTGAATTTCAATTCATTATTTTCAAGGAGGGTCTCGAAATACTTGAAGCTAATGGCGGGATATTGTTTTAGTTCCTCTCCAATTTCATATAGGTGAGATGATAGTATAAAGAGTCCTGTTTTCATTTTCACCAAACCTCCAACCACTGTAAGTGAGCATTTCATGGCATCTTGAATGTTTGTGCCTTTGAAGAGTTCATCAATCAATACCAGCCATCTTTTGCCGTTGCCAATGGTGGATAATGTTTCCTTGATTCTTTTTACCTCATTGAAAAAATAACTTTCTCCTTTTACGATATTATCTGCCACGTTGATATTACTTAAGATGCCATCGAATAATGAAAGTGTCATTGTTCGGGCTGGAACACCCATGCCCAAATGGGCGAGGTAGGTGGCTAATCCAACGCTTTTTATCAACGTGCTTTTTCCTGCCATGTTTGCACCGGTTAGAAAAATAAAATTTTTGCTGTCGTTCAAGTCGAGGTCATATGGCACTGGGTTTGTCAAAAGTGGATGACGAAGTCCTTTTGCATTGAAGATGGGATCTGTTCCTCCACTGAATTGAGGGAAGTTCAACTGCAATTCCCTGTTAGCCATGGCCATGGAATACCACGCATCCAGTGATCCATAAAGTGTTGAAAGAGTGCGGAGTTCTGTAACAAATTCAACATGGAAAAACCTACCATAAATCAACATGTCGGTTCTGTCCATTTCCAAAAAATGTTTTTTTTCTTTTAATGAACTGAGCCCTCGATGCGAAAGAATTTTTTCTGCTTCCAGCAGAATTGTAGAAAGTTTATCCGGTATTTTTTTTCCTTTGAAAAAAGCAACAATTGATTCATATCCTTTTATCATTTCAAAGAGCTGTTTTACCGAAAACAGGATCATCGAATAGCTTGTTGGATGAATGAATTTATAGATGAATGAATTGATTCGATTGGGCTCCTGCGGTATGGTTTCAGGATTGTCATCCAGAAATTTGTCAATAATCAGTAGCGTGCCGTTGGTGATATTGGTTGGCCATGCTTCAATTGAATGGGTGATCAATTTTATGATTTCCTGAACCTGCAGTATATCGTCGAGTGAACCAAAGGGTTGCTTGAAAAAAGCCAGCAATGTAGACCGGCCCGTGATGGTTTTGGTATAATCTATTTTGTGAAACAATGAGAAATCCTCATCCTTATCGAAAACCGAGAGATCATATAAGGTGGTCTTGTCAATTCTCATTGCAATTAAATTTAGTTTCTATCGAAGGACAAGCGCATACCCCTGTATGAGGAATCTACTTTGTTATTTTCATATACAGGATATCCATTTACAAATGTTGTACATATTGAGGCAGGTGTTGTAAAGCCTTCCAGCGGGCTCCATCCACACTTGTACAAAATATTTTCTTTTGAAATGGTCATCGGGCTATTTAAATCTACCATTACAAGATCTGCAAAATAGCCTTCTCTAATAAAACCCCTTTCTTTAATTTGAAAGCATGTCGCAACATTATGACACATTTTTTCAACCATTTTTTCCAAAGAAATTTTTCCCTGCTTGTGGTAGTGTAGCATCATCAACAGACTATGTTGCACAAGCGGCAGACCTGCATGTGATTCGGTATAGCTTCCAAATTTTTCTTGCATGGTATGGGGTGCATGATCAGTTGCAATTACATCAAGGCGATCGTCTAACAAAGCTTCCCAAAGTGCATCTCTGTTTTCACTTGATTTGATGGCGGGGTTGCATTTGATTTTATTTCCCAGGCTTGCATAATCATCTGCTGTAAAGTGAAGATGGTGAATGCATACTTCAGCAGTGATTCGTTTGTCTTTCAATTCAATCAAATTTGTAAACAGCTGTAGTTCTTTTGCTGTTGAAATATGTAGGATATGAAGTCTCGTATCATTTCTCTTTGCTAATTGAACAGCCATGAGCGATGACTCAAAGCATCCTTCAACATCTCGTATAATTGGATGGTCAGAGGCCTCCAATATTTTCTTCTCTGATTGAACGCGTTGCAGATTAGATTTTATGATACGTTCATCTTCACAGTGTGTAGCGATGAGCAATTCACTTTTTCTGAAAATATTATCAAGTGTGAGATGATTGTCCACCAGCATATTTCCAGTTGATGAACCCATAAATATTTTCACACCACAAACCCTGTCTTTTTTTTCGTTAGTCTTGAGCACTTCTTCTTCATTTTCATTTGAAGTCCCCATAAAAAATGAATAATTGGCAGGAGAGGAATTGGCTGCAATGCTGTATTTTTCTTCAAGTAGTTCCTGCGTTAGTGCAGCTGGCCTGGTATTGGGCATTTCCATAAAACTGGTTGTTCCACCGGCAACAGCAGCAATGGATTCTGAATGGATATCTGCCTTGTGGGTAAGTCCTGGTTCCCTAAAATGAACTTGGTCGTCTATTACTCCAGGGAAAACATATTTATTTAAACCGTCAATTTCTCTTGCGTTGTATTTATTGTCTATGATGCCATCGATCTTAAGGATCCTTTGATTGCCAATGAGGATATCCCCGTGGTATGTTTTACCTTCGTTAACGATTGATGTATTCTTAATAATGATATTCGCCATTGACTTATGATTTATAATTATACCATGCAAATTATCAAAACCTTTTTAGTCGCTTGCATTTTTATTATACCATTTAATACTTTTGCGCAGTCAACTCTTTTCCAGCAGGGCTCAAAGGATCAAATTATCATGGAGCGGATGGAAATCAAGTTGCAAACCGATTCCCTTTTAAATTTTTCCTTTTTAAGGCCATTCAACAGGAAGTGGTGGATGCAATCAATTGCCCAATCCAATCAGGACAAGCTGCTTTCTGCTGTAGACCAATATAACTTATCAAGAGCAAGACTTGGCACCCTTGAATGGGCTGGTTTGGACAGTAGTTCCACTCAGAGTAAGCAGGTGCTATTGAAAACTTTTTATAAGGATCCGGCTAACTTGGTAAAAGTCCAACAAAAAGATTTCTTCTTGTCAGTCAATCCTGTTTTCTCCTTGCAATTGATGAATGATAATAATTCCGATCAATTGCTTTATTTGAACACAAGGGGTGCTGTTGCGAGGGGTCTGATTGCAAATAAAATCGGTTTCAACCTGTATCTGACCGAAAATCAGGAAAAGCCCCCGGTTTTTGTTCAGCAAAGAGTCAATCAGTTTCGTGCAGTGCCAGGCGCAGGCTTGTACAAACGATTTAAAGAAAATGGATTCGATTATTTTGATGGAAGGGGTTCCGTGTTTTTTAATGCATCAAAATTTGTTGATGTTCAATTTGGATATGATAAGATGTTTCTTGGGTCAGGTTATAGAAGTTTGTTCATGAGTGATTATGCTGCTTCGAATCTTTTTCTCAATTTGAATTTACACGCAGGAAGATTGAATTATGTGAGCAGGGTGATGGAGTTGACCTCTCAGTATACAAGAAGAGTTGATAAGGATACATTGTTTCCTAAAAAATATGCCGTATTTCACCATATCAGTTTCAATGCACCCAAATGGCTTACGATTGGATTATTTGAGAGCATTGTATTTGGCCGACGAGATCATTTTGAATTCAGTTATTTGAATCCGGTGATGTTCTTACGTGTGGCAGAATTGCAAGTTGGAAGTCCCGATAATTCGTTTATTGGATTTGATGCAAAAGCAAATATTGCGAAAAAGGTTCAGCTGTACGGACAAGTTTTGATTGACGAATTCAATACAAAATATGTTCGTCAGGATAAAGGTTGGTGGGGAAACAAGTGGGCCGTGCAAGCCGGCTTGAAATACATTGATGTGATGAATGTGAAGAACCTTGATTTGCAATTGGAAACAAATTGGATAAGACCATTTACTTATTCGCATTTTGATACAGTAGGTAACTATACCCATTATAATCAGCCCATGGCGCATCCTTTGATGTCGAACGTCCGTGAGTTCATTTCAATACTTCGTTATCAGCCGGCTCCCAAATGGACGGTGCAAGCAAAAGCAATTTATTGGTTGAATGGTGTTGATACAGCCGGTAAAAATTTTGGGAATAATATATTTATGTCAAATATAAGCAGGGCAGCTTTTGAAGGCTTCCGTTATGGATCTCCAATAAGTAAAAAGAACCTGAATATTAATCTTTGGGCCGCCTACGAGTGGAAGGAAAATTTGTTTTTTGAAGTCAATTTGAATGTCCGCAAACAAGAAGGCTCATCCAACAATGTTTTCAGCTCAATAGGGATGCGATGGAATATGTTTAGGAGGGAGTATGATTATTAGAGCAGTAGTCAGACGTCAGAAATCAGGAGTCATTACTATTAATATATTATAAACATAATGACTCCCCTCCTGGATAGGAGGGGTGGCAGTCTGGAGCCTAGCGACAGAATGCCGGGGTGGTAGAATCAAAAAAATATTTCTCGGGCTAAAAATAATTTACGGTTGTCTGTTATTAGTTATGAGTTGACAGTTTAGAGTTTAGCGTTTAGAAATAAGCACTTTGAATCGAAAAACCAAGGGATGTTTAGTTGTTTAGAAATCATCAGTAAACTCTAAACTCTAAACCCAGACCACCACCCCGGCACCGATGTCGGCTCGCTTCGCTCGATATCGGGATGAAACACCTGTCCAGGAGGGGAGTCTTGTTCACAGACGTCAGGCATCAGATGTCAGAAATCAGACTTCTGTTTCCTGTCTTCTGACGTCTGATTCCTGACGTCTGACTCCTGACGTCTGATTTACTTTCCCCCACCTCCTTCAAAATGCACGGAAAACAAGAGCATCCTGCTGTTCAT